>JBPYFG010000350.1:0-6178 GCA_051986365.1 Xanthobacteraceae bacterium | reverse complement strand
GCCGATGTGATATTCCCGGCCGGCTCGCATCTTGGCCTGGTGCCGCCGCCGGGCATGGTGCCGAGCCGCACGTTCCAGGGGTTTGAAGAGCCTGGTACCAAGGCCGCGATTCTGCTCACGACGCTGCCGGCGAACGCCTACGAGCAGTTGGCAAAATCGATGGTGCCGGAGGCGATGAAGAAAGAGGGCATTGAGGTCGAGCGACGCGAAGCTGTCGAACTTCCTGCCGGCAAAGGCTTCGTGCTCACCGGCCGACAAACCATCGACAAGGAGCGTTACCGCAAGTGGCTGCTGATCGCCTCGACGGACGATGTGACCGCGCTCGTCAACGTTCAGGTGCCCGAACAAGCCACGAATTATTCGACGGAAGCAGTGCGTGCTGCGTTCGCAACGCTGGCGGTGCGCCCGCAAATCCCGGAAACCGAACAGCTCTCCCTCATTCCTTTCAGAATCGGGGAATTGGCCGGCTTTCACGTCGAAGACGTCTTGCCCGGCCGCGCGATCGTGTTGGTCGATCCTGCCAGTCAACCTGCGGAGGGGGCGGGCGCGACCGCCAAGGCGCGTATGTTCATCTCCGCCCTGCCCGGCGGTCCTGGGGAGGCCGCCGATCGCGATAATTTCGCGCGCGTGGCCTTTGGCCAAATAGTCGGTATCAAGGATGTGCAATTGCAGGACGCCGGACCGCTGCGCATTGCCAGCCAGCCGGGTTATCAGATCTTGGCGAAGGCCAAAGATGCCGGCACCGGAACCGATGTGATGGTGGTGCAATGGCTGCGATTCGGCTCGGGCGGTTTCTTGCGGATGATCGGAATTGCGCGCGCGGACGCCTGGCCGGAAATGTTCGGCAGGCTTCGGGCGGTACGCGATGGCGTCGACACCAATTGACAACAGCGGTCTAGGATTTGGTGGCTGGCTCCTTCGCCGCCTTGGCATTGTCGTTGCTCGGCGCGCTTGGAGCCGCTTTCGGTCCGCCTCTTGATACGCCGACCAAAGCCGGACGCAGCACTCGGTCACCGATCATGTAGCCGGGCTGCACGACCTGCACCACGCTGCCGGCAGGCACTGTGGCGTCAGGAATTTCGAACATCGCCTGGTGAAGATTTGGGTCGAATTTTTCGCCTTGTGGAGTGAATTGCCGTACGCCGTTCTTCTCCAGCGCCTTCAATAGCTCCCGCTCCGTCAATTCGATGCCATCAATAAGCGCCTTCACGCCGCTTTCCGCGGTGCTTCGCAGTTCGGGCGTTACCGCCTCCAGCGCGCGGCGCATATTGTCCGCCACCACGAGCAGGTCCCGGGCAAATGAGGTGACGCTGTAGAGGCGGGAATCGGCGATCTCTCGGTCGGTGCGTTTGCGCAGATTTTCCATTTCGGCAAGCGTGCGCAGCAGCCGATCCTTCATCTCGGCATGCTCGCGCTCGAGCGCCGTTGACGGCGCCACAGCCTGCGCTTGCTCGGACGGTTCGGCCGGCGTCTCTTGGCCGTCCTCCTCAACGCGAGCGGTTTGGTCCGTCATTTTTCCACCGTTCAAAAATTACGACCCGCGATCGGCGGCGCCGGCGGTGGGCGTTTTGTTGCCCTTTGCTTCGGGTTTGCCGCGATCGGTGCCCCGCATATCAGGGCGCAAACCGCAAAAATCAAGCCGAATGTAAGGGGTTCAACCGCCGAGCAGTTTACTAACGATTTTCGCCGTGTAGTCGACCATCGGCACGATACGGGCGTAGTTGAGCCGGGTCGGACCGATGACGCCGAGAACCCCAACGATTTGTCCGGACGCGTTGTGATAGGGGGCGACGATAGTCGAGGAGCCGGACAACGAAAATAGCTTGTTTTCCGAGCCGATAAAGACGCGCACGCCCTCGGCCTGCTCGGCGCGGCCAAGCAGATCGATAACCTCGCGCCGGGTTTCGAGATCATCGAACAACAGCCGCACGCGTTCGAGATCAGCAAGCGCCTTCAGATCCTCGAGCAGATGCGCTTGCCCCCGCACGATCAGCTTGCGCTCCTCGTTTTCGCCTCCGGACCAGCTTGCCAGACCCTCGGCCACAATCTTTTGCGTGAGCTGATCGAGCTGCGCCTCGCTTTCCTGAAGCGTCCGCTCGATCTCGGCTTTGACCTCAGGCAATGTGTGACCGCGCACCCGCGTATTGATGAAATTCGTGGCTTCCGTGAGCGCGGAGGTTGGCAAGCCGATTGGAACATTGAGAACCCGATTCTCGACCTGCCCGTCCTCTCCGACCAGGACCACCATGGCGCGCTCAGGCTCGAGTCGTACGAATTCGATGTGCTTGAGCCGCGGATTCGACTTGGCGGTGAGCACCACGCCGGCGGCGCGGCTTAGCCCAGAAAGCAGCCCCGAAGCTTCGGTCAAAACCGCTTCGACTGATTTGGCCTGGCCGGAGGCTGCGACTTGCGCTTCGATCGCTCTGCGGTCGGCTTCACTGAGGTCGCCAATCTGCATCAACGCGTCAACAAAGAAACGCAGTCCCATCTCGGTCGGCAAACGTCCCGCCGAAGTATGCGGAGCATAAACCAAGCCGAGCTGTTCGAGCTCAGACATGACGTTGCGCACCGAAGCCGGCGATAAGGTCATTGGCAGGATACGCGACAGATTGCGCGAGCCGACCGGCTCGCCAGTCGCGAGATAGCTCTCGACAATCAGGCGAAAGATTTCGCGTGAACGTTCGTTGAGCTGTGCGAGGCCCAACTGGTTGGCACCAAGCGGCAGTTCGTGGCTGGTCAAAATCTCACTCCGCAGTCTTAGACGACGTGCCCGATGAAATGATATGTATCATTCTGATGCCGCCATAGCACCAGCCGCGCCTTGTGCGGTTAATCCCGCACCCAATACAAAGTCATACTGGGTCACGGTTCATAGTTTACAACGTGAGGCCCGGCGCGGTGCCGGCAAACGTTCGGAGACATGCATGCGGCCAAGCCGCCGACACCCCGATGAATTACGCCCCGTGTCGCTCGAGCGCGGGGTTGTGAAATATGCGGAAGGTTCATGCTTCGTAAAATTCGGCGACACGCATGTGCTGGTAACCGCAACCCTTGAGGATCGGCTGCCGCCGTGGCTCAAGGGTCAGGCGCGCGGCTGGATCACGGCCGAATATGGCATGCTGCCGAGAGCGACGCTTGAACGCACACGCCGCGAGGCCTCGGCCGGCAAGCAGAACGGCCGCACGGTGGAAATCCAGCGCTTGATCGGGCGCAGTTTGCGCTCCGTGGTCGATCTCAAGGCGCTTGGGGAGCGTCAGATTACCATCGATTGCGACGTCATCCAGGCCGATGGCGGAACGCGCACCGCTTCCATCACCGGAGCATGGATCGCGCTTTACGATTGCCTGCTCTGGATGAAGGCGCGCCAGATGATCGAAATGGATGTTTTGCGCGATCATGTTGCCGCGATCTCATGCGGCGTGTGCTCCGGCGTGGCGGTTCTTGATCTCGATTATGCCGAGGATTCGCAGGCCGATACCGATGCCAATTTCGTGCTCACTGGCTCGGGCAACATCGTCGAGGTCCAAGCAACGGCGGAGAAGATACCGTTTACCGAAACTCAGTTCTCGGCTTTGCTGGCGCTGGCGCGCAAAGGCGTGGCGAAGCTCGTCGATTTACAGAAGATGGCGGTAATGTGAGCCGGACGGCAGAGATCAGATGTCGGAGGACGGATATTGCCAAGCGGCCAATTTTCCAATCGGCATTCGGCGTCTGTCGTCCGTCGACTGACGTCCGACCAGATCGTGATTGCGACCCATAATCCAGGCAAACTTGCCGAAATGCGCGAACTGCTTGCGGCTTATGGAATAGCCGCCATATCGGCCGGCGAGCTTACTTTGCCCGAACCAGACGAAACTGGAATGACCTTTGTTGAAAACGCCTGCATCAAAGCTGCGGCGGCTGCTAAGGCAGCGGAGCTGCCGGCCCTCGCCGATGATTCAGGCCTTGTTGTCGAGGCGCTTGAAGGCGCGCCCGGCATTCACTCGGCGCGTTGGGCCGGCCCCGATCGCGATTTTCACCGTGCCATGGAAACGATCGAACAAGAATTGCGGGCGCGGAACGCAACCGGGCCAGAACGGCGCCGGGCGCATTTTGTCTCCGCGCTATGCCTGGCCTGGCCGGACGGCCACACCGAGGAATTCGAATCGCGCGTTGCCGGCACGCTGGTTTGGCCGCCGCGCGGCGATCGCGGCTTCGGTTATGATCCGATGTTCTTGCCCGACGGCCAGCAGCGAACCTTCGGCGAAATGTCGAGCGAGGAGAAACACGGACTGCCGCCGCGCGGCAAAGGGCTATCGCATCGCGCCCGCGCGTTTCTAAATCTGGCCGAGGCTTGCCTTGAACGCCGCTGATCATTCCGCTTCCGGCACGCAGCCCGGCGCCCACGATGCCGGTCCGGCATTCGGGGTCTACATTCATTGGCCGTTTTGCCTGTCGAAATGTCCGTATTGCGATTTTAATAGTCACGTCCGCCGCGAACAAATCGATGAGGCGCGCTGGGTTCGGGCCTTTTCTGCGGAGATCGCCGCTACGGCGGCGCGCGCGCCGGGTCGCACAGTCTCAACGATCTTCTTTGGCGGCGGCACGCCTTCGCTGATGCAGCCCAAGACCGTTGCCGCCGTCCTCGACGCGATCGCCAGCCGTTGGCCGATCGCCCGCGATGTTGAGATCACGCTCGAAGCCAATCCGACCAGCGTCGAGGCGCAGCGCTTTCGCGGCTATCGCTCAGCCGGTGTCAATCGCGTTTCGCTTGGCGTGCAGGCGCTCGACGATCGTGCGCTTGCCGGGCTGGGACGTACGCATTCGGCGCGCGAGGCGCTGGACGCGGTCGGCGTCGCGCGCGCGCTGTTCGACCGCTATTCCTTCGATCTGATTTACGCGCGGCCGGAACAAACGCCGGAGCAATGGTCGCGCGAACTGCGGGCCGCATTGCCGGAAGCCGGCGAGCACGTTTCGCTCTACCAGCTCACGATCGAGCCGGAGACGCCGTTCGCGGCGCTCCACGCCGCCGGCAAGCTGCATCCGCCCGACGAGAACACCGCGCGCATCCTCTACGATGTCACGCAGGAGATCTGCGCCGCACACGGCTTACCGGCCTATGAGATTTCAAACCACGCCCGGCCCGGCGGCGAATGCCGACACAACCTCGTCTATTGGCGCGCCCACGAATATGCCGGCATCGGCCCTGGCGCCCATGGCCGCCTCGACATTGCCGATGAACGCCACGCCACTGCTACGGAAAAACGGCCAGAAACTTGGCTCGCGCAGGTGGAGAACGACGGTCACGGTCTTGTCGCTGACGAGGTACTCACCTCGGCCGAACATGCGGATGAGTTTTTGTTGATGGGTCTTCGCCTCGCCGAAGGCATCGACCCGACACGCTACACGCAAATTGCCGGACGCCTGCTCGAACCGGATCGCATTGCCGTGCTGCGTCAGCACGGTCTGATTGAAACCACTCCCGCCGGACGGATGCGCGTCACACTGTCCGGCTTCCCGCTGCTCGATTCGGTGGTCGCCGATCTCGCGGCATAGTGATCTTACGTCGCCGATCCGCCGCCAAAGCTGCGCAGCGCCGGCGCCGCGATCTGAGCGCCGGAACTGGTGACCCGGAGCACCGCCAAGCCGCGCTCATTGGTACCGTCGGGGCGGAAGCGAAACAGACCGTCGATTCCGGTGAAGCCTGAAGGGTTGGTCAGGACCTGTTGGGAAAATCGCTGCGGGCCTTGCGTTTTCACCAAAGCGGCTATCAGCGCGACGGCGTCGTAGGCAAGCGTCGCCGTGCGGACCGGATCCTGATTGTAGCGGGTGCGATAGCGCGCCGAGAAGCTTCGATAACCGACGCCGTCCGGCGCGGCATAGCAGCCGCCGTCGAGCGAAGGCGCAGCATAGATGCGCGGGTCGTCCCACAGCCCGGTGCCAAGGAGCTGAAGCCGTTTGAGATTGACCCCGTCCGCGGTCAAAGCCTGAGCGACATCAGGCACCGCATCGCCGCCATCGGGAATAAACAGCGCATCGGCCCGCGCCGAAGCTTGGCCGATACTGCGAACCGGATTCGCCATCGCGGCCTTGTCGTGCGGATAGCGTTCGAGCGCAACGACCTGACCGCTCCGCCGCGCTACCGCCTGCTTGAAAGCCGCCTCGACCACGGTGCCATAGGGATTGTCGGGAATGAGCG
>JBPYFG010000349.1:0-3338 GCA_051986365.1 Xanthobacteraceae bacterium | reverse complement strand
CCCGACTAAGCAAAAGGCCGAGCCGCGTCGTTAGCCGGCACGGCGTCAACTGACATGCGGTCCGCGCATGACCTTTAACACCGATTCGATGTGGCGCCAGGTTTCGGCGTCTTCGGCCTGACCTTTTTCCTCATAACGACAGGCCCTTTGCGCAGCTGTAACGATGGCCTTGTCGCCATAGGCCTCAAGCATCTGCCGCGCATAGTCATGAATTTCGATTTCGCCCATCCTCATGGCAGCGTCCTCGTATGCTGGTGGTCGTCGCCATCACGCCGAACGCTAATTCGGCCAGCGGGCAAAAGTTTCACTAGCCGCCGAGGCTATCCGGTTCGGGAACTTCTTCCATTATGCCGGTATTGAGCGGGTTTCGTTCCTCCGACGCCAGCCGGGTCCGCAGCGGCGGGGCGTGTTCGCCGCGCCAGCGCATCCGCGTCAGTGCCGCTTCCGCCTCGGCGAGGAGTTTGCGCATGATCTCGTTGACCGAGAGGATCTCCTTGATGCCACCCGCGGTCTGACCGGCTGTCAACAGGCACTCGTGCTGTCGGCCGGCTTGGGTGGTCGAGACAATCTGGCCGCGCAGACGATCGCGCTCGCGGCGCGCCTCGTCACGTTTGCCGCTCCATTCCGTCAAGAACTCCGTCGGCAGCGAGCGCAGCACGGTCTTGAATCCGGTGGTGCCCGGCAATGGCGTGATGTCATTGAGCACCTCGGCCTTGATTGCGTGTTCCGACTTGGCGTCGACGATCGCCTGCTTCCATTCCTCCGGCGCCGGAGCCTCCTTCGAGGCGATAAAACGGGTGCCGAGATTTACGCCGGCCGCGCCGAGCACGAGCGCCGCGGCAATGCCGCGGCCATCGAAAATGCCGCCCGAGGCGACAACCGGAATTGGCGACACCGCATCGACCACTTGCGGCACCAGAGTCATCGTACTGACCTCGCCGCAATAGCCTCCGGACTCGCTGCCCTGCGCGCTGATCACGTCGGCGCCGCACTCGGCGGCTTGCAGGGCCTGGTCCACCGTCGTCACTTGCACCATCACCCGCGCACCCGCGTCATGCGCTTGCCGCACCAGATCGCCCGGGTCGGCCAGCGTGAAAGAAATAACCGCCGGACGGGCTTGCAGCGTGTAGCGAAACGCTTCGGCATCGAGCGTCTGCGGGATGTGATTGATGGCGAAAGGCCGCTGCGTGAGCCGCTGCAGCATATCGATATCGCGCTTGATGGCCGCGAAGCTCCGGAACAGCGTCCCGATGCCGCCCAACCCGCCGACATTGGAAACCGCCGCTGCAAGCTCGGCCGAGGTGCAGGCGCCCATCGGCGCCAGAATGATCGGCGCCTCGATGCCGAACAATGGGCAAAGCGGGGTCGTCAGCATGGTGTCGTCTCCACACGTCCACTCGGCACGCGGGATTGCCAATGTCGGCAATCGGGCGGCGTCGAGACACCTGCGCTAATGATAGCACAATACAGTTCGTTGTCCGCTGCGCAGCCTGCTGCCCGGCTGGCCCCGCCGGCCCAAAGACTTTGGAACATCGGCGGCCCTGCGATGTTCGATCTGCACTAATCCAAGGACGCTCGCTATGGCCCAAAGATACAAAGTTGGCGATCGCGTGAGCTGGAATTCGGAAGCTGGCCGGGTCCGCGGCACAATCGTGCGCGTGCACACCAAAGACGTGAACTACAAAGGCTACATCCATCACGCGAGCAAAGATGAGCCGCAATACGAAATCAAAAGCGAAAAGACCACCCATGTCGCCCTGCATAAAGGCAGGGCGTTGCGGCGCCTCCACTAGAGCAGCGCCGAGCGCGCCGGCTTTACGCGGTCAGCGTCTGTCATCGTCGGCACCGCGCTTGCTGAGAAATACGTGGTAAAAAACCGCGTCCCAGGCGTTGTGGATGCCGATGAAGCGCAACAGCAAGGCGGCGGCGCCGACGCCAAATAAAGCTTCACGCGTGAGCAACACAGTCGCGAAAGCCGACACAGTCAATACGGCATAGGTCGCCATCGGCAGCACGACATGGAACAACCAATCCTCGAATTCCGGTTCGTATGCGCCTTGCCTGCGCATGCGCCGCAATACGATCAGTTCGTAGACAAATCCACAGAAGCCGACCAGACCCCACAGCACTGCCGGAGCGGCGATCGTTGGCCAGGGAGCACGCAAAAGCGCCGCTAACAGGAGAGCGGCGCCGAAATGGACGATGGTCGGCGTGCCAAACGCAGCCGAGGCGTCCGGGGCGGCTCGGGTCGGCCTCTGCGCAATCAGCGTCACCACCACGAACTGCAATCCGATCAGCGCGCCGGCCGCCGAGCCGACGATAACGTAGAAGCTGTCCCAGGCGGCGAGATCGGACATGGCGTCATCGATCTTTCGTCGCACCCGACTGACGACGTCGGTGCTCCTTAGGGATCATAGCCGGGGTTCTTGTAGATCTTCGGATTATTCAGAATGTCCGGCTTATAAACCTGGCGCGTCCAATTCTCCGGTTCGACGTCTTCGATGGCCACTGACACCGATTTTTCGTCCAATTTTAATGTCGCCACGACAGCTTGAGACAGCGCTTCGGCAAGTCGCGCTTTTTGTTGTTCCGATCTGCCAGAATAAAGTTTTACGAGCACGTGTGGCATTGCTCTCTCCTTGCCTTTTAACTTACCGCGTAGCTTTGGGCGCGCGGCGAAAGGCAGACTTACGATGGCTCGCCGGCGTTCATTCCTTCACCGCGCAATCGCGCAGGATTTCCGGCTTGAAGGCGAGGCCGTGGCCGGGCCGTTCCGGCGCGGTGATCACGCCCTTCACCACCGGCACCGGCTCGACCCAGATATCGTCCGCAAGCCCCATATCTTCGATCCACAGCCCGTTCGGAATCGAGGCCAGGAGTTGCACGTTGAGTTCGGGAAACAGATGCGGCGCGATGGTCATGCCCCAGGTGTCGGCGTCGGTCGCGATCTTGCGCAATTCAGTCAATCCGCCGCGCATCGGATCGGGTTGGAGGATCGGCAGCCGCGGATTTTCGAAAAACGATTTGAGATCAAAACGTGTGAAATGCGTCTCGCCGCCGACCACGCGCAAATCAAGCGCTTCGGCAATGCGCAAGTAGCCGGCAAAGTCGTCGGGCACGACCGGCTCTTCCAGCCAATAGATATTATAGTCTTCGAATTTGCGGCCCATCTGGATCGCGACATCGGCGGTCCAGCCCATATTGACGTCGATCATGATGTCTATGTTGGGCCCGACCGCCTCGCGCATGCGCGCGACATTGTCGAGATCGGTGGCAAGGTCGGCGGTGTGCGCAACCTGCATCTTGATCGCTTTGTAACCGCGCTCCTTATAGTGCAG
>JBPYFG010000348.1:0-3661 GCA_051986365.1 Xanthobacteraceae bacterium | reverse complement strand
TGGATCTCGTGCGCAAAGCGCATGCGGCGCAGAATATCGAGGCGCTCGAACAGCTCCAGATCGAAGCGGATAATCTGGTGATCGCGATCGTGCATCAGGGCGAACGCGAGGAGTTCGACGAGACGGTGCGGATGTCGTTCGCCTTTGCGCTCGACCAGCTTCGTTTCGCCATCGCCGGACGCCGCACCGCGATTCTCGATCATGCCGGTGAAGCCGGCGAGAGCACCGCCAAACCGTCTGGCAAGGCCGCCGCGGCTTAGAGCGTGATCCCGAAAAAGCTTGCCCTCGGACTTTGATCCGAGGGTGGATACCGGTTTTCGGAAAAGACCATGCTCAAACAACAAACTTCAGAGGCGTGCACTCATAGATTGCTCGGGCTAACGCCCCGCTATCGGGTGTTTTGGCACATCACAGACATCAGGGAATGTCAGCTTGATGTTCGCTTACGAGGGCAGGGCGGGCATTGGCCGAACCCTTGCTCGCTGACCTCTATTATGAGTACACGCCCTAGTTTCGGGGCGCGGTTCGCCGCCGATTGCCTCGGCAGCGTTTTTGCCTATATACGCCTTGCGAGTCGCGGGCCCTTCGGGGCCCGTGACATTTCAGAATGTCTTAAGAATCAGCTCGAAATGGACCGGCGCACGATGGATCTGCGCAATATCGGCATCATTGCCCATGTCGACCATGGCAAGACCACGCTGGTCGATCGGCTGTTGCAGCAATCCGGCTCGTTCCGCGAAAACCAGCGGGTGGTCGAGCGCGCGCTCGATTCCAACGATCTCGAACGCGAGCGTGGCATCACCATCTTGGCCAAGGCGACTTCGCTCCTTTGGAAAAACACCCGGATCAATATCGTCGATACCCCCGGTCACGCCGATTTCGGCGGCGAAGTCGAGCGCATCCTCAATATGGTGGATGGCGCGCTGGTTCTGGTCGATGCCGCCGAAGGACCCTTGCCACAGACCAAATTCGTGGTGTCGAAGGCGCTGAAAATGGGCCTCCGGCCCATCGTCGTCATCAACAAAGTCGATCGTTCCGACGGGCGGCCGCGCGAAGTGGCCAATGCGGTCTTCGACTTGTTCGCGGCGCTGGACGCGAGCGAAGAGCAGCTCGATTTCCCGATTCTCTACGGTTCGGCCAAGCAGGGCTGGATGGCAACCGATCCCGCCGGCCCCAAAGAGATGGGCATGGCGCCGCTGTTCGATTTGGTGCTTCGCCATGTCGCGCCGCCGCGGGTCGAGGACGGCCCGTTCCGCATGCTCGGCACGATTCTTGAGGCCAATCCGTATCTCGGCCGGATCGTGACCGGACGCATCACGTCCGGCTCGGTGAAGGCGAATCAGACCCTGAAGGTGCTGGATCGCAACGGCGAAGTCGTCGAGGAAGGCCGCGTCACGAAGGTGCTGGCGTTTCGCGGATTGGAGCGCGCGCCGATCGAGGAGGGTTTCGCCGGCGACATTGTCGCTATTGCCGGCCTTCCCGAAGCCTCGGTTTCGCACACGCTGTGCGCACCGGAAGTGACCGAGCCTTTGCCGGCGCAGCCGATCGACCCGCCGACGCTGACCATGACCTTCCGCATCAACGATTCGCCGCTCGCCGGCACCGAGGGCGACAAAGTGCAAAGTCGCGTCATTCGCGAGCGGCTATTGCGCGAGGCCGAAGGTAATGTGGCGCTGCGGATTGCGGAATCCACCGAGAAGGATGCGATGGAGGTCGCCGGCCGCGGTGAATTGCAGCTCGGTATTTTGATCGAGACCATGCGGCGCGAAGGGTTCGAGCTTTCAGTGTCGCGGCCGAAAGTGCTGTTCCGGCACGATCCGCCCGGCGAACTCCTTGAACCGATCGAAGAGGTGGTGATTGATGTCGACGAGGAACACGCCGGCGTGGTCGTGCAGAAACTCGCCGAGCGCAAGGGCGAGATGATCGAGATGCGCCCGTCGGGCGGCGGACGCGTGCGGCTCATCTTCTATGCACCGACCCGCGGGCTGATCGGCTATCACGGCGAGCTTCTTACTGACACGCGCGGGACCGCCGTGATGAACCGGCTGTTCCACGCTTATGGCCCGTATCGCGGCGAGATTACAGGCCGGCGCAACGGCGTGCTGATCTCAACCGATCAAGGAGAGGCGGTCGCCTATGCGATGTGGAATTTGGAAGATCGCGGGCCGATGATGATCGAGCCCGGCTGGAAGGTCTATCGAGGCATGATCGTGGGCGAGCATACCCGCGGCAACGACCTTGAAGTCAACGTGCTCAAAGGCAAAAAGCTCACCAATATCCGCACCCATGCCAAGGATGAAGCGATCAGGCTGACCCCGCCGATTCGCATGACCCTGGAAAAGGCGCTGGCCTATATCGACGACGATGAGCTGGTCGAGGTCACGCCGAAATCGATCCGGCTGCGCAAGAAATTGCTCGATCCCAACGAGCGCAAACGCGACGAGCGGCGCAAAGAAGCCGAGCGCGTTTAAGCCCGCCAGCATTCTTGTCGCATCGCCGTCGGGGGCGATGAATCGACCCCATCTTGTCACAAATTCCGGTGCCTGGAACGCGAGCGTGGCGAAAAGTCCGCAACCGTGACGCTATTGCAACAGCACGACAGGATTGCGCGGCAGAGCCGCATTTTCCTGTTTGCAATTCTGGCATGGTCCATTCCTTTTCGCTAATAATCGATAGCGTAGACGTGACCGGAGAATCCTTGCAGGCTGTCGCCCTGTCAGGTTTGATCCGCGAAAGTGCCGAGAGCCGCATCATGAGCTTCGCATCATGAGCACCGTCCTCATCGAAATACGCCGCGCCAAGGCGAACGACGCCGCCGCGGTTGCCGAAGCGCATGATGAGGCATGGCGGACGGCTTATCAGGGAATCATTCCGGGCGCCGAGCTCCGGCGGCTCATCAACCGCCGCGGCCCGGCATGGTGGGACAGCGCGATCCGCAAGGGCAGCCGCATCGCGCTACTGCAATTCGGCGATAAGATCGCGGGCTACGCCAATTACGGCCGCAACCGCGCGCGCAGTCTCTATTACGACGGCGAAATCTACGAGCTTTATCTGCGGCCGGAATACCAGGGCCTCGGCTTCGGCCGGCGGCTGTTCACGGCGGCGCGGCGCGACCTGGCGCAGAGCGCGCTGAAATCGCTGATCGTCTGGGCGCTATCGGAAAACGAAAACGCGGTCGAGTTCTACCGCGCGCTGGGCGGCAAGCCGGTGGCGCGGTCCTCGGAAAAATTCGGCGCGCGGGTGCTCGACAAGGTCGCCTTCGGCTGGAGCAACTGACCGGCCTGTTTAGGGCGCTCATTTCGGAAGGCGCCAACGGGTCCGGACCGAACCGGCCCGATGACAAGCTCCGCGGTCATCCGGAAACCATAATCATCGCGCGATCAGCTAACAGATTCCTGGTGCTCGCCACCAAGTCGGCTGCTGCCGACTTGGCAAATATAAATGCTGATCTCGGAAACATCCGAGATCGGTGGCGAGCCCCGGAAGGGCGTCTTTCAGATCTCCGGCGCCGGCAAGCCGGCCTGCATGCAGGCCGCGCGCAGCGTATTGAAGAGAAGGCATGCGATTGTCATCGGCCCGACGCCGCCCGGCACCGGCGTAATGGCGCCGGCCACTTCAAGCGCCTCGGCAAAATTGACATCGCCGACGATGCGGGATTTGC
>JBPYFG010000347.1:0-4598 GCA_051986365.1 Xanthobacteraceae bacterium | reverse complement strand
AGAATGCGCTCGTATTCGTCCGGCTTGAGCCCATGCTCGGCTATCAGTTCGGGCGTGATGGCAGGCTCGTTGGAGATCACAGCGGTGTCGGAGTGCGCGAGGGCATTACGCCGCCGCCTTGAAATGATCGACCAACCCCGCGAACAGGCCGCGGCCGTCGACGCGGCCCATTGCGGCTTCGACGTGATTTTCCGGATGCGGCATCATCCCCAGCACATTGCCGCGTTCATTGATGATGCCGGCAATGCCGTTCATGGCGCCATTGTGATTCCAATTCGGATCGATCATGCCGTCGGGCGACGAATAGCGGAACAGCACCCTGCCCTCGCCCTCGAGCCGCGCGATGGTCTCCCCGTCGGCGATGTAATTGCCTTCGCCGTGCGCCACCGGGACCCGGATCACCTGCCCGGCATTATAGCCGCGGGTAAACGGCGTGTCGGAGCGTTCGACTCGCAAATAGACGTCGCGGCAGATGAAGCGAAGCTGGGCATTGCGCATCAATACGCCCGGCAATAATCCCGCTTCACACGCGATCTGGAAGCCATTGCATATCGCCAGCACCAGCCCGCCTTTGGCGGCGAAATCGCGCACTGCGTCCATAATCGGCGCGCGGGCGGCGATCGCGCCGCAGCGCAGGTAATCGCCGTAGGCGAAGCCGCCGGGAAGAACCACGAGATCGGTGGCTCGCGGCACCGACGTGTCGGCGTGCCAGACCAAGGCCGGTTCGCGCCCCGAGATCAGCCGCAGCGCCCGCGTCATGTCGCGCTCGCGGTTGATTCCGGGGAAGACGACGACAGCCGATCTCATCGCAGCCGGTAACCCTCCTGTCAGCGCAGCTCGATTCGGTAATTCTCGATCACGGTATTGGCCAAAAGCTTCTCGGCCGCGCTTTTGAGCGCCGCCTCGGCGCCGGCGCGATCCGCCCCTTCGATTTCGATGTCGAAGACTTTGCCCTGCCGCACGCTGGTCACACCGCCGACGCCAAGCGAGCGCAGCGCGCCTTCGATGGCCTTGCCTTGCGGATCGAGAATACCGGGCTTGAGCGTGACAGTGACGCGCGCCTTCATAGCTCACTGCATAAGTATGAATCGGCCCCGCCGCAATACAGGGGTCCGCTGACAGGTAGTCTGGGGAAAAACCCAGCGCCGCAAGGCCCGGGCAAGGATTTGCCGCCGGATCGGCCGGCGAAAGCTCAACCTTTGACCAGCACCGGCCCGGTGCCTTGCGGTCGCTCGCCCTCGCTCATGATGCCGAGCCGCTTGGCCACTTCGGTATAGGCTTCGACCAGCCCGCCCAGATCGCGCCGGAAGCGGTCTTTGTCGAGCTTTTCGTTCGATTTGATATCCCAGAGCCGGCACGAATCCGGCGAAATCTCGTCCGCCACGACGATGCGCATCAGATCATTTTCCCACAATCGGCCGGTCTCCATTTTGAAATCGACGAGCCGGATGCCGACGCCGAGGAACAGTCCGGAGAGGAAGTCGTTGACGCGGATCGCAAGCGACATGATGTCGTCGATTTCCTGCGGCGTCGCCCAGCCGAACGCGGTGATGTGCTCTTCCGAGACCATCGGGTCGTTGAGTTGGTCGTTCTTGTAATAAAACTCGATGATCGAGCGTGGCAGTTGCGTGCCTTCTTCGATGCCGAGCCGCTGCGACAGCGATCCGGCGGCAATATTGCGCACCACCACTTCGAGCGGAATGATCTCGACTTCGCGGATCAATTGTTCGCACATATTGAGCCGGCGAATGAAATGCGTCGGCACGCCGATATCGTTCAAGTGCTGGAATACGTATTCGGAAATCCGGTTGTTGAGGACTCCCTTGCCCTCGATCACCTGATGTTTTTTGGCATTGAAGGCGGTCGCGTCATCCTTGAAGTGCTGGATTAATGTTCCGGGCTCGGGCCCTTCGTAGAGGACCTTCGCCTTACCTTCGTAAATGCGGCGACGGCGGCTCATCGGAGTGTACCGGGGTTTGGTGAAATCCATTGTGGTGCCGTGGCTCCATTTCGGATGTCGAGATCCGCGGCGGCGATAGCGGGCGCGACTCAACTCAGCGGCCCCTCCGCAACAGGAAAGCTAGCCGAACGTGAAGCGGAGTACAATCGACATAGACCCGCACGGCGGTGATCGCAATGTCATTGTGCAGGACAGAGAGCCGTTGCCTTGACGCGCTAGCCTCGATATGCAAGGCGCAAGTGATTTGCGCTTATCCCCGGTTCCCCACTGGCGGGCAAAGGCGACGACAATGACCACCACATTCGACCAGCGCGAAGAAGGCTTCGAGAAGCAATTCGCGCACGACGAGGAACTCAAATTCAAGGCCATCGCACGCCGCAACAAAATGCTCGGGCTGTGGGCGGCGGAGCGGCTCGGCTTAAGCGGCGCCGAGGCCGAGAATTATGCACGCTCGATCGTGCTGGAGGAGTTCGAGCAAGGCGGCGACAGCGCCGTGATCGCCAAGATCCGCAAAGATCTTGAAGCCAAAGGCATCGTTCAATCGGAGCACCAGATCAGCCGCACTATGACCGAGCTGACGGCCAAAGCCGTCATCGACATCAAGGCCGGCCGGTGATCTGACATGGCGATTTCGGCCTTCACGCTTGCGAACCGGCTGCGCGCTGGCGAAACCGTATTCTCAGGCTGGTGCGGATTGCCCTACCCTCTGGTTGCGGAAACGCTCGCCCGCGACGGTTTTGCGGCAGTGGCGATCGAAAGCCAGCACGGGCTTTGGGACGTCAACGGCATTCTCGCCGGCATTGCCGCCATTCGCCAGGGCGGCGCGGCGCCGCTGGTGCGCGTGCCATTCGCCGATTTCGCACTGGTCAGCCGCGTGCTCGATTTCGGCGCCGAGGGCGTCATCGCGCCGATGATCAATACCCCAGACGATGCGCGCGCACTTGCCGGGGCGGCCAAATTTCCGCCGATCGGCGAGCGCAGCTGGGGGCCGCATCGCGCAACCACGCTTGCGGGTCTTGGCGACCAATCAATCTATTTGCGTGAGGCCAACGATCATATCGTCACCTTCGCCATGATCGAGACCCGCACAGCGCTACGTAATTTCGACGCCATCATTGCCACGCCGGGCATTGACGGTTTTTTTCTCGGCCCGTCGGATTTGTCTATCGCGCTGTCGGATGGCAAGACCGTCGATCCATTGTCGAAGGACGTCGAACGCGAGCTCGACAATCTCATCGCCGTCACCCAGGGTGCGAAAAAAATCCCCGGCGCCTATTGTCATTCCGCCGAACGCGCCGTGGCGCTCGCCAAGCGCGGCGTCAAATTTCTCGCGGTGTCGAGCGATCTGTCGATGCTGCGCGCCGGCGCCGCGGCGGCGATAAAGGTGCTTAGGGCTTAACTGACCGCGCCAGCCGCTCGAGCACTGCCGCGGGGTCGGCCTCCACTTCGCCTGCTCCGATCTCGACGACGCGATAATCGCGTTCCACGAGCCAAGCGCGTTTTTGCGCCCGTGCTGCAGCGGCCGCGGCGCTTTCCTCGTCCGGCACCAAGTCGATCACGAGGCGAAGCGGAAACGAGACGAAATCACAAATGTTCTGGCCGACCGGCGTCTGCCGCTTAAAGCCGCTGCTGGCAAAGCGACGATCGTTGGTGAGCGCGGTCCACAACGCCCGCTCCGCCTCGGTCGGATTGCGGCGCAGAAGCCGCGCCAAGCCGCGCACTGGGCCGCGCTCTTTCGGAATGCGGCCGCCGCCGTGTTCGGCCAATAGTGCACGCAGAAGCTCGGCTTGTTCGCCGTCCAGCACGCCGCCGCGCGCCGGCCCTTTGCGGCCTTCGGCTATGGCCATGATCACGCCATGCAGCGTCTGGATATCCTGTTGCGTCGGCTGCATGCGGGCAAAAATGTTGCGCAGATTGATCTGCATGGTCTCGCGCTTGTCCGGCGGACGAAAGAATTCAACCTTCTCGAGTTCGCGCTCGACGCTTTCGAAAAAGGCAAGGAGCTGCTGCTTGGGCGCCAGGGCGGATTTGTTCGGCATCGCAAACGGCAATTTGCCGCTGCTTGCAAGCTTGAACCATTCATAGGCGACGATCACAACGGCTTGCGCCAGGTTGAGCGATGCGAAAGCCGGATTGACCGGCAGCGTCACAATGGCATCGGCCAGCGCCACTTCGTCGTTCTCAAGCCCATTGCGCTCGCGCCCGAATAGGACCGCGATGTTTTCTCCCGCGCCAATCCTTGGCGCGATGAGACCCGCCGCCTCGGCCGGCCCGACGACGGGTTTGGCCTGATCGTGGGCGCGTGCGGTCGTGGCCAGAACGAAACTGCAATCGGCAATGGCAGCTTCAAGCGTCGGGTAAAGCATCGCTCCGTCGAGCAGGCGGCCCGCCCCGGTCGCCATCATGCGGGCTTTGTCATTGGGCCAGCCCTGCCGCGGATTGACCAGACGCAGCTGCGACAAGCCGAAATTCGCCATGGCGCGAGCGGCGGCGCCGATATTCTCGCCCAGCTGCGGCTCGACCAAGACCACGATCGGGCCGCGGCCGGCGCTCCAATCCCTGGTTTTGTCGGTGCCTGCTCCGGGCATGGCCCTTTCATGCACCGGTACGGTGGTCGCGTCGAGGCGGCGCGGCGTTT
>JBPYFG010000346.1:0-9177 GCA_051986365.1 Xanthobacteraceae bacterium | reverse complement strand
AATTTGCCGGCGCGATAAACGATGCGCTCGATGCGGCCGGCAACCGGACTGCGATTGATGTGACAGTCAAATACGCTCATGAAGATCGAGATGCGCGGCAGCGGTCGTTCGCCGAGTTCAAGCTCGCTCGGCGGTACCAGGCTCACGACCTGACAGACGTGGCCGTCCGCTGGCGCGACTACTATCCCCTCCCGGATCGGAGTTACGCGTGACGGATCGCGAAAAAAATAAATGCACCACAATGTCGCGATCATGCCGAGCCAGCCGAGCGGCGGCCACAACCAGAATAGAACAAGACTGGCCAGGGCAAAGCCGCCGATGAAGGGATAGCCTTCGCGGTGAATTGGTGTCAGTTGCTGACGAATTGAGGCGGTGACGGACATTGGGCTTTTATGTCTATGGAGTTTCTATTTGTCGGCTGCGAACGCGCGATGCTGATAGCAACGATGAGCTCATTCGGCCGCGTCCGCGGACGGAAGAAGCTCCGGCCGCGGCTCGGGTTCCTCGGGTAATTGCGGCGGGTTTCGATTGGGTGCGGCGCCGTCATCGCCGACTTCGGCGAGAATATCGCGAGCCAGCTGCGCTTCGCGTTGCCGATTCCACATGCTGGCATAAAGTCCGCCGCGCGCGATCAGCTCGCGATGCGAACCGCGTTCGATGATCGCGCCGCGATCGAGCACCAGAATCTCATCGGCATTGACGATCGTTGACAGGCGATGCGCAATGACCAGTGTCGTGCGGTTCTCGGCGACGCGGTCGAGCTCATCCTGAATATCATTTTCGGTATGGCTGTCGAGCGCCGAAGTCGCTTCATCGAGCAGTAAAATAGGGGGGCCCTTGAGGATCGTGCGCGCAATGGCGACGCGCTGTTTCTCGCCGCCGGAAAGCTTCAAGCCGCGTTCGCCGACTTCGGTCTCATAGCCTTTCGGCGTGCGGCTGATGAAGCCGTCAATCTGGGCTTGACGCGCCGCTTCTTCGACTTCGGCATCGCTCGCATCCCAGCGTCCGTAACGAATATTGTAGCGGATCGTATCGTTAAACAGCACCGTATCCTGCGGCACCATGCCTATCGCCGCGCGCAACGACGTCTGCGTGACTTCGCGAATATCCTGATCGTCGATGAGGATGCGGCCGCCGGTGACATCGTAGAACCGGAACAGGAGCCGTGAAATCGTCGATTTACCGGCGCCTGAAGGTCCAACGATCGCGACGGTGTGGCCGGCGGCGACGTCAAAGTTCAAATTGGCAAGGATCGGCTGCGCTGGTTCATACGCGAAAGAAACATTCTCGAACCGGATCGTGCCCGCGCGCACTTGCAACGGTGGCGCGCCGAATTTATCGGTAATTTCGGGCTTGCGCGCCAAAAGTGAAAACATGATCTCGATATCGATGATGGCCTGCTTGATCTCACGATACACCATGCCCATAAAGTTTAACGGTGTGTAGAGCTGGATCATCATCGCATTAATCATCACAAAGTCGCCGACCGTATTAGTGCCGCGTTCGATGCCGTAGGCGCACAACGCCATGGCGACAGTCAGGCCAATGGTGAAAATGACCGCCTGTCCGGCATTGAGCGCCGCAAGCGACACATAAGCCTTGACGCTCGCGTCCTCGTACCGGCTCATCGAGCGGTCGTATCGCCTGGCCTCGCGCGCTTCGGCCGAAAAGTATTTCACGGTTTCATAATTCAATAACGAGTCAATCGCTTTTGCGTTGGCGTCGCTGTCGCTCTCGTTCATTCGGCGGCGAATATTGATGCGCCATTCCGTCGCGTACCAAGTGAACAGCATGTAGCAAATAACGGTTGCGGCGATGACGGCGACATAGCGCCAATCGAAATGCAGGAGCAGCACCGCGACGATCAGTACGAGTTCGACGATCGTTGGCGCCAGCTGCAGCAGCACCATGCGGACGATTGTCTCGATGGCGTTGCGGCCACGTTCCAGAACGCGGGTCAATCCGCCGGTTTTACGCTCGAGGTGAAACCGCAACGACAACAGATGCACATGCTCGAAGGTGAGCATCGCCAGGCGGCGCACCGCGTTCATCGCCACTTTGGCGAAAATGCCGTCGCGCCATTGCGTCAGAAGGCCCATCAGAATGCGCATCGCCCCATAGGCAAGCGTCATCACGATCGGCGCCGCGAGCGCCCACGCCAGCCAATTGTCGGGCACTACCGGTGCTGTGCCGCGCCCGGCAAGCGCGTCAGTCGCCCATTTGAAGGTGAACGGTACGGCGACGGTGGCAAGCTTGGCCACAAAAAGCAGGACGGTAGCGAAGATCACGCGCGCTTTGAGATCGCGGCGATCCGCCGGCCAAATGTAAGGCCAAAGGCTGACAATGGTTGCTACCAAATTGCCGCCGCCCCTCATTCTTCGAAATTCTGGTGTTGGTTGTTGAAGATCACTCATGGCAAGCCCACGAAACTACCCGCATGTTTTTTGTCACGTAGAGATTTTCACTTAACTACTTTCACATCGCGAACTTGTCCGCGGCAATTAAGACCAATAACTCTGCGGGCCTGCTAATCTTCCCGGAGTCGGCACGTGTCTTCTGAGCCGCAACAAGTATCGGCCGCGCTCGCGAGTGGCGTCAATCCGGGCGGCTCTGGCGCCGCGGAAGAGATTACTGAAGCGCTTGGCGCTGGCTGGCTGGAACTGTGGTACCAGCCAAAAATCGGCAGCCAAACACTTGATCTACAGGGTGCGGAAGCGCTCATTCGCATGCGCCACCCGCGACTGGGAATCGTCCAACCTGCCGGTTTCATACCCCGGATGGGGACACAGCTTTTACCGGCGCTATCGCAATTCGTCATTGCCCGGGCGCTCGCCGACTGGCGCTACTTTTTAGGCGAGCAGCGCCCCCTGGATCTGTCGATCAATCTGCCAATCTCATTTTTTGACGATCCAAAGTCCTTCGATTATCTGTGTGGTCAACTGCCGGATGATCCTGCTTTCGAAGGACTTATTCTCGAGGTCGACGGCGGCGAGATCACGCGCGATCTTTCGGCGGCACGCGACTTCGCTAAACAGGCGCGACTACGCAAGATTGCCATCTCGGTTGATCGCCTCGGCGGCGAATGGACCACGCTCCTGCAATTGCGGGATTTTCCTTTCGTCGAAATCAAGGTCGAGCCCGAACTGGTGGCTGGTTGCGCGCATGATCGCGCGAAGCGGACGCTCTGCCGCCATGTCGTCAGTGCGGCCAATCAATTCGGCGCCCGCACGGTGGCGGTCGGTGTCGAGAACTACGCCGATTTCTTTACGGCGCGCGAACTTGGCTTCGACCTGATCCAGGGTTTCCTGTTTGCAAAGCCCATGGGGGTGCAAACATTCATGCGCGCGATCGGGCCCGATCCGGCAAACGCGGTGTAATCACTCGTTCGTGACCGGCGCAGAACGGCCTCCTGCGTGTTGTTGGGCTTGCGGCGGTTCATTAAGCCCAAAGGTCGGAGCGCGGAGGCCTAATTGGCAGGCTCCGGCGCAAGCCGCTATATTGGCGTCATGGCAATAGCATCGCCCAGTTCGGGTGACCCACGCCGCCGACGCTTCCGCCGGATACCGGTGCGCACGCTCGCGCCGAACATGGTTACGCTCCTTGCCATGTGCGCCGGATTGACTGCGATCCGGATGGCCTTCGAGGACCGGTATGTGCTCGCGCTCGCGGCAATTGTCTTTGCGGCGATTCTCGACGGGGTCGACGGCCGTCTGGCGCGGTTCCTGAAGGGAACGTCGCGCTTTGGCGCTGAGCTCGACAGCCTTTCCGATTTCGTCAACTTCGGCGTCGCGCCGGCACTGGTCCTGTTTTTTTGGGGGCTGCACGACCTCAAGTCGGTCGGATGGATCGCGGCCATGGTGTTCGCAATTTGCGGTGGCCTGCGGCTGGCCCGCTTCAACGTCATGGCGGAGGAGCCCGATCGGCCCGCTTGGGCCAGCAATTTCTTCGTCGGCATGCCAGCTCCGATGGGCGCCATTACCGTGCTGCTGCCGATATACGTCACGTTCCTTGGGGTACCGCGCTCGAGCGTCTTGATCTGGTCGACGCTGTTTTACACCTTGGTCATTGCGTTGCTGATGATCTCGCGGCTACCAGTTTATTCCGGCAAAAGGGTCGGCACGCGCGTCCCGCCCGAAATGGTCGGCCCGGTGATTGTCATCGTCGTGTTGTCCATTGGGCTTTTGATTGCCTATCCGTGGATTTTGCTTACGCTTGGCACGCTTGCCTATCTCGCCAGCCTGCCGTTCGGCTGGCTGTCCTATCGGCGCTATCAGCAGCGCTCGCGCGAGCCGGTGGGGGAGGGGATGCGTGAGGGGGTGCGGGATACGATGCTGCCGTCACCGGCAGTCGGAGGCAATGCGGTCCGGCCGAACGAGCAAACCGATCGGCCGTCGCCGCTTCACTAGCAAAGCTCCAGAATAGCCGGCGGTCGTCGCGGGGACATTGTTTGATGCGGATTGCGCGACGTGCGCTTTTGACTTCGTCGATCGGAACCGCCGTCGCCCCCGCGATTCTGCGCCTCGCGCGCGCGGACACGGCGTCAATTACGCTCAAGCTGCACCACGCGTTCTCGGCGGTATCTGGCGTCCACGATAAATTCCTTCTGCCCTGGGCGCGCCAAATCCAGACCGAATCCGGCGGCCGGCTGCACGTCGATATATTCCCCTCGATGCAGCTTGGCGGAGCGCCCGCGGCGCTGTTCGACCAGGCGCGCGACGGCTCGGCTGACATCGTCTGGACTGCTCCGAGCCTCACGCCCGGCCGATTTGCCAAAATCGAGACCTTTGAACTGCCATTTCTGCCGTCGCGGCGCGCGCTGGTCAGCTCGAAAGCCTTGACCGATTTCGCCGCCGCCAATTTGCAAGACGAATTCCGGGACTTTTATACGATCTGTTTTTCTTGCTCTGACAGCGCCGCCATCCATGCGGCGCGACCGGTGCGCACCACCGAAGATATGAAAGACTTCAAATTGCACGTGCAGACGCGTCTGGCGGCCGAAGCAATGCGCGCGCTCGGCGCGCATCCGGTCATGATGCCAAGTGCGCAACTCCCAGCCGCGATTACTGAACACGTCGTCGACGGCTGCCTCGATCCATGGCACCTCGTGCCGCCGCTGCGATTGAATGATCTGCTCCGCTGCCACACCGAATTTGCCGATCGTTCGCCAAGCGCAAGGACTTACGTGCTGGCGATGAACAAAGCGACCTACGATCGGCTGCCGCGCGAGCTGAAAAGCGTGATCGATGGCAATTCCGGTCAAGCTGCTGCGGCGATGGCGGGCGCCATGTGGGATCAGCAAGCTGCCGCTGTTGCCAATATGGTTGTCGAGCGCGGTGATTCGATTGTGACGCTGTTGCCGGAAGCGGTGGCGCGCTGGCGCAAGGCGACCGAACCCGTCATCGATGCCTGGCGCAAGGAAATGAAGGAGCAAAAGGTCGACGGAGCAAAGCTGATCGCGGCGGCCAATGCGCTGTTGGCGAAATACGCCAATGAGCCGGAGCCACAGTCGTTGCGGGCTTCGCCGCCGACCCAGCAGCAGGCTGTGGCCCAGCCGCCGCAGCCGCAAGCGAACGCGGCACCCAAGCCTGCAAGCCCGCCGGCATCGGCCGGCCCGTCAGCGGGGCAGCCAGGTCGATCCGCTGTGAGGCCGGCACCAGCCGCGCCTCAGTCGGCGCAGCCTCAGCCCCCAGCCCGGGCAGCGACGGCGGCGCCTGCGCCAGTCTCATCGGTTCCGCCATCGCCCGCCGCGCCATCCACCGCCACCGCACCGGCCGCCGCCAGCGTTCCGACTGCGTCAGCCCCAACGGTGAGCGCGCCTACCGCGGCGGCTAACCCCCTGCCGCCGGCTTCGCCGCCTGCGCCCACCGCCCCACCAAGCGTCGCCGTCGGGCCTGCGCCGCCCGCAGCATCACCGATGCCGAAGCCGGTTTCTAAGGCTCTCGATATTCCGCTTTAGTGGCTGTCCCCGCTCAGTGCCGGCCTCACCAATTGAGCGGCCGTCGAACGAGAGGCAGATCAGTTACAGCTTCAGCGGATGGCCAGGCATTAGGTCATACGGATGCGCCCAACCGGGCAATGCCTTGATGCGATCACGCCAGGCGCCGATATTTTTGAACTGTGCGGCGATATCGAAGCCAAACTCCTCCGCCGGATAAAACAGATAGCCGGCGAGCGAGACGTCGGCGATGGTCGGTTGATTGCCCAGCAAGAAGGGTGCCTTCGCAAGCCGCTGATCGACGATCCCGAGATTGCCGTCGATGCGGCCTTTCAGAAAGGCCAAAACGGCTGGATCACCGGCCGGACGCGCAAAATTTTTCAGGAACCGGTATGGCCCCAAAAATCCGTTCACTTTCTGATTATCGAAAATGATCCAGCGTAGCGCCTCAAGCCGACTATCTTCGCCGTCCGGATTGAAACGTCCGGTACGTTCGGCGAGGTACGTGAGAATAACCCCCGATTGGCTCAATTTTTTCGTGCCGTGTGCGAGCACCGGCACTTCGCCCATTTCATTGACCTCGGTGCGATATTTTGGTGTTCGGGTCTCGCCGCCCTTGAAAAAATCGACATAGACCGGCTGCCAATCGGCGCCGATCAGATTGAGCATGAGCGCGGCGCGGTACGCGTTCCCGGATTGAGCGAAGCAATAGAGCTGATATTCCGGCATGAATTCTCCTTTGTTTGAAGCGTGCGAAAACCTTTTTTCTGAAGCGGCGCGAAAAGCTATGGCTTGGCAAGCGTTACGGCCCCGCCACCGGTCGCTTGCCCCTGGAAGCGGCCGGCTGCGAATGAAAGTTCGGCTAATGCCTCGCTCTTGTGGTCGCGAATGACCAGCATGTCATGCTCGAAGGTCCACTTGCGGCTGGTAAAGAAATTCCCCGGACATCCCCCGGCGGGCGCGATCGTTCCTTCAGCCGCGCCAGGCGTGGCGGAGAGTGTCATCAAGCAGGCGCCGCCGGCCGCGGCGAGCCGCCAGCGGCCGGCAACGTCGATCGGCGGCGGCTGCGAGGGTGGAGGAGGCGGCGGTGGCGAGGCCGCCGCTTGCTCACTTGGCGGGGATGCGAGCTGCGACGTACTGGTGCACGCGTTTGCGGCAAGCGACAGGAGCAGACCGGCGGCTATCGCGCAGCGTCTACTCGGGCCGCCGCACATGGACCTAATCATGCAAAACGCCGCTCAAAAACGGGCCGTTGGGTTGCGCCAAGATGCATTCGGTCGCATCTTGTATTCTACACACGCGATTTGATGAAGGACAAAGTCATGAGCAGTCCTGACCGCAACGGCATGATCTTTGTCGGCAAGGGCGACCACGATCAGTTTCTCTCGCTCGCGCTTGCCAATCGTCACGGCCTTGCAACCGGCGCCACCGGCACCGGCAAGACCGTGTCGTTGCAGGTCCTGGCCGAAGGATTTTCGCGCGCCGGCGTCCCGGTTTTTGCCGCCGATATCAAAGGTGATCTCTCCGGCATTGCGGTGCGGGGAGAAACCAAGGCCGAGCTGGTTAAACGCGCCAAGGATATGGGGTTCGATTACGAGCCCGAAGAATTTCCCGTGGTGTTATGGGATTTGTTTGGCGAACAGGGTCATCGGATCCGCGCCACCATCTTCGAGATGGGCCCGCTTTTGGTCTCGCGCATGCTCAATCTCAACGACGTGCAGGAAGGCATCATCAATATCGCCTTCCGGTTCGCGGATGACGATCCCGAAATCAAAGCAACAGATGGGCAAGGCTTGGTCGACCTTAAGGACCTGCGCGAGCTTCTGAGTTACTTGGCCAAGAACGCAAAGGAGCTTGGCAGCCGCTACGGGAACGTGGCGGCGAGCGCGGTCGGCGCCGTGCAACGCCAGCTGCTGGTCCTTGAGAACCAGGGCGGCACCAATTTCTTCGGCGAGCCGGCGCTGGCGATTGATGACCTGATCCGCATTGCCCCGAATGGCCGCGGCACCGTCAATGTGCTCGCCGCGGACAAGTTGATGTCGAGCCCGCGGCTCTACGCAACATTTCTACTCTGGCTATTATCCGAATTGTTCGAAAAGCTGCCGGAGATCGGCGATCCGCCGAAGCCCAAGCTCGTTTTCTTTTTCGACGAAGCGCACCTTCTCTTTAACGAAGCACCGAAGGAACTGCTCGACAAAGTCGAACAAGTAGTGCGCTTGATCCGCTCCAAAGGAGTCGGCGTCTATTTCGTCACTCAGAATCCTGTCGACGTTCCCGACAAAGTACTGGCGCAACTCGGCAACCGCGTGCAACACGCGCTGCGGGCCTTTACGCCCAGCGATCAAAAGGCGGTCAAGGCGGCGGCTGAAACCTTTCGGCCCAATCCCAAGCTCAATACCGCGCAGGTCATTATGGAATTGGCCAAGGGCGAGGCGCTGGTGTCGTTTCTTGAGGCCGCCGGAACGCCCACCATTGTGGAGCGGGCGATGATTCGGCCGCCTGCGGCGCGGATCGGCGCGATCACGCCTGATGAGCGCAAGGCAGTGATCGCGAAGAGCCCCATTAAAGGCAAATATGACACCCCCGTCGATCCGATTTCGGCGTTTGAGATATTGCAGCGTCGTCTGGCCGGCGGCGCGGCGCCGGCGGGCGCGGCGCCCGGCAGCGCACCTGCACCGCAAAGTTCCGCAGGATCGAGCGCCCCGTCGCCTCCGCAGACTGGCCTGTTTCACCGGATTGGTGAAAAATTCCGCAATATCTTTGGAATCGGCCGCTCGCGCGGCACGCGCTTAACCACCGCGCAAGCCATGGCGCGCAATGTCGTCCGCGCCGTGACCGCCGGCATGGCGACCCAGGTGGCGGCGGAATTGGCAAAATCGACTGGCAGCAAGACGGCGGGCACGCTCGGCAAGGCGGTTGTGCGCGGTGCGCTCGGCGGCGTGCTGCGACGCTGAAAGATCCGGCGATGACGCGCCGCCCTTTGCGCTAGATCACGTAGAGTCGATCTGGCAGCTCATTGGCTGACCCGTCTGGTGGAGCATGCTCTGCCAGGACCGCGCCGCAGCGCTCAATCGCCGCTATAAAACCTGCGGCGACATGGCCGTCGTGCACATGCGTTGTCAGCGCATCGATCGCCGCCTGCCACTCCGAGGCATGCACTTTTTGCGCCACGCCCTCATCGGCAACGATGCGCGCGTAGTGCTCGGCCAAGGACACGAAGATGAGCACGCCACAGCGATTGC
>JBPYFG010000345.1:0-4994 GCA_051986365.1 Xanthobacteraceae bacterium | reverse complement strand
CCTCGTCGATCCTCGGCGCCATCAATTTCATCACCACGATCTTCAACATGCGCGCGCCGGGCATGACCATGCACAGGATGCCGCTGTTCGTGTGGGCGGAACTGGTGACGGTGTTCCTGCTGCTGCTGTCGCTGCCGGTGTTGGCCGGCGCGATTACGATGCTTTTGACCGACCGCAATTTCGGCACCACCTTCTTTTCGCCGGACGGCGGCGGCGATCCGCTGCTGTTCCAGCACCTGTTCTGGTTCTTCGGCCATCCCGAGGTCTACATTCTTATTATGCCTGGCTTCGGCATGGTCAGCCAGATCGTGGCGACCTTCTCGAAGAAGCCGGTATTCGGCTATCTCGGCATGGCCTATGCGATGGTGGCGATCGGCGGCATCGGCTTCGTCGTGTGGGCGCACCACATGTACAATGTCGGCATGTCGGCGAGCGTGCAGGCCTACTTCATCGCCGCGACGATGGTGATCGCGGTGCCGACGGGCGTGAAGGTCTTCTCCTGGATCGCCACGATGTGGGGCGGCTCGGTCGAGTTCAAGACGCCGATGCTGTGGGCAGTCGGGTTTATCTGGCTGTTCGTGATCGGCGGCGTCACCGGCGTGGTGCTGGCCAATGCCGGCATCGACCGCGCCCTGCACGGCACTTACTACGTGGTCGCCCACTTCCACTACGTGATGGCGATCGCCGCCATCTTCGCCATTTTCGGCGCCTGGTACTACTGGTTCCCGAAAATCACCGGCTACCTGTACAGCGAAGCGATCGGGAAATTGCACTTCTGGCTGACCTTCATCGGCGTCAATGTCGCGTTCTTCCCGCAACACTTCCTCGGCATGGCCGGCATGCCGCGCCGCGTTGTCGATTATCCGGACGCATATGCGGATTGGAATTTCATCTCGTCGATCGGCTCGTACATATCCGGCTTCGGCGTGCTGGTGTTCCTCTACGGCATGGTGCTGGCCTTCGTCCGCAAGGAGCGGGCGGCAGCCAATCCGTGGGGAGCAGGCGCCACCTCGCTGGAATGGACGCTGCCGTCGCCGCCGCCGTTCCACCAGTATGACACCCTGCCGCTGATCCGATGAGCGTCATCGTCGCGCGTGCCGAGCCCAGCGTTGCGGGGGTCGGCGATTACATCGAACTGATGAAGCCACGGGTCATGTCGCTCGTGGTGTTCACGGCCTTCGTCGGACTGGTGCTGGCGCCGGTGCACATGCATCCGGTGATGGCTTTCACCGCGTTACTGTGCATCACGGTCGGCGCCGGTGCCGCGGGCGCGCTCAACATGTGGTACGACGCCGACATCGACGCGCGCATGGCGCGCACCGCCGGCCGGCCTATCCCGCTCGGCCGCGTCACGCCCGGCGAGGCCGCCGGCTTCGGCTTTACGCTTGCGGTCTTCTCGGTCGTATCGCTCGGGCTATTGGTGAATGTGCTGGCGGCGGCGCTGCTCGCCTTCACCATCTTCTTCTACGTCGTGATCTACACCATCTGGCTCAAGCGTTCGACGCCGCAGAACATCGTCATCGGCGGCGCCGCCGGCGCGCTGCCGCCAATCATCGGCTGGACGGCCGCAAGCGGCAGCGTGGCGATCGAGCCGATTTTGCTGTTTCTGATCATCTTCTTCTGGACGCCGCCGCATTTCTGGGCGCTTTCGCTTTATCGGCGTGAAGATTATGCGCGCGCGGGCGTGCCGATGCTGCCGGTGGTAGCGGGCGAACAGGAAACCCGCCGCCAAATCCTGCTCTATACGCTGATCCTAGGGCCGCTCGGCGTGCTGCCCTTTCCGCTTGGCTATGCCGGGCCGGTCTATGGAGTCACGGCCGCGGCCATGGGCGCGATCATGATTGCGCTGGGGTTGCGCGTGCGCAAGGAACGCGTCCGGTATAACGCGAGCAAGCAATTGTTCGCCTTCTCGATTCTTTACCTGTTCCTGCTGTTCGCAATGCTGCTGGTCGACCGGATGTCGGGGGGACTGTTCGGCCATTTCGCGGCATGACGATGAGCGAGATCATGGAAGTTGCCGACAACCCCGAGGGCACCAGCATCAAGCTAACGCCGGAACAGCTCCGCGCGCGCCGGGCGCGTTCGATCGCGATCGCGCTGGCGCTCGGCGCCTTCGTGCTGGTGATTTTCGCGGTCACCATCGTCCGCCTCGGCTCCGGCGCGCTCACCGGCCCCGACTACATGCGCCCTGTGGAAACGACCAAATAACGGCAGCCGATCATGCGCCGACCGACCGCTCCACTGAAGCACCCCAAGGCGAGAAGCCGCGACCTCCTGGTCGCCTTCCTCTGCGGCGGCTTTGTCGCGCTGATGGTCGGGGTGTCCTATGCGGCGGTACCGCTCTACTCGTGGTTCTGCCGCACCACCGGCTTCGGCGGCACGACGCAGGTGGCGAAGGCGCTACCGAGGCGCGAGTCCGCGCGCACGATCACGGTGCGCTTCGATTCCAACGTCGCCGGATTGCCGTGGTCCTTCGCGCCGGAAAAAAACACTATCGACGTGCGCCTTGGACAGGTCGTGACCGTCTATTACAAGGTCACCAACCAGGCCGCCCGCGCCACCGTCGGCCGGGCCGGCTATAACGTCAGCCCGCCAACGGTCGGCATCTACTTCGAGAAGATCAACTGCTTCTGCTTCACCACGCAGACGATGCAGCCGGGCGAGACCCGCGATATGGCGGTCGTGTTCTATGTCGATCCCAAGCTCGCCGACGATTCCGAACAGGACAGAGTCAGCACGATTACGCTGTCGTACACCTTCTACCCGGCACGCGAGCCGGAGGCGCCGGTGAACGAGAGCGCGGTTCTGGGTAAATCCCGCGGTATCTAAAACGAGGGGCAAATACGGCGCGGACCGCAACGGGCCGCGGCAAAGTGGAGATGATGACGATGGCCGATGTTGCACACGCCAAACCGCACCATGACTACCACCTGGTCAAGCCCAGTCCGTGGCCGGCGGTTGGCGCGACCGCGGCATTCGTAACCGCCGTCGGGTTGATCCTTTGGATGCACGACACCGTCGCCTACGCCCCGGTCGTCTTCGGCGCCGGCATTATCGGCATTGCCTACACGATGATCGGCTGGTGGCGGGACGTCATCTACGAAGCCGAAGTGGAGGGCGATCACACCCGCGTGGTGCAGATCTCGCACCGCTACGGCATGATCTTGTTTATTGCTTCCGAAGTGATGTTTTTCGTCGCCTGGTTCTGGGCCTATTTCAACACCGCATTGTTTCCGGACGAGTTCCGCGATGTCGCGCGCATTGCCTATACCAGCGGAGTCTGGCCGCCCAAGAGCGTCGAAACCTTCGACCCCTGGCATTTTGCATTGCTCAACACGCTGATCCTGCTTACGTCGGCCACGGCGGTGACCTGGGCGCATCACGCGCTGCTCGAGAACGACCGCAAGGGCTTGGTCTGGGGGCTAATTCTGACCATCGCACTCGGCATCAGCTTCACTGTCTGCCAAGCTTGGGAATACGGCCACGCCGCGTTCCACTATTCCGGCAACATTTACGGCGCGACGTTCTTCATGGCGACCGGGTTCCACGGTGCCCATGTCATCATCGGCACGATTTTCCTGACCGTCTGCCTGTTCCGCGCCGTGGCCGGCCAATTCAAGCCGACACAGCATCTCGGATTCGAATTCGCAGCCTGGTATTGGCACTTCGTCGACGTGGTGTGGCTGTTCCTGTTTACCTTCATCTATGTGTGGGGCGCCGGCCCGCAGGCCGGATAGCGCGCGCAATGTTTCCCGGACGTGGTGCAGCGCGGAGCGGCGCACCGCGTCCGGGATCGCCATATACTCATCGTCTGGAACGATCCCGGGTCTGTAGCGCAGCACGCCGCTGCGCTTTGTGCTTCACTACGCTAGGAACATGATCACTACACTCTCAGGGGCGATTCGCGCTGGCCTACGCTGCCACTGTCCGCGCTGCGGCGAAGGTCGGTTGTTTGCAGGTTTTTTGCAGTTGCGGCCGCGCTGCGAGGTGTGCGGGCTCGATTACGGCTTTGCTGATTCCGGCGATGGGCCGGCCGTCTTCGTCATGTTCCTGGCGGGTGCAATCGTGGTCGGTGCCGCGCTGATCACTGAAATCATGTTCCAGCCGCCCTATTGGGTCCACGCGGCGCTTTGGCTGCCCTTGATCCTCATTGTCACGCTGGGACCGTTGCGGCCGATGAAGGGATTGATGATTGCGCTGCAGCACTATCACAGGGCCGAAGAGAGGCGCTTCGACGGCGGCGCGCCATGAGCACGTCCGGCAAGAAGCGGCGATCGTAGGTCGGTTTGCTCCAGACCCGCAGGCGCCGTAGCGCCCGTAGCGCCGTCGGGCGGTAGCGGTATCTGACGATTGCACCGTAAAAACGCAGTAAGAGGGGCAAAAGTCGTGGCGTTCACGTAAGTATGGAACCTGAGGTGGCTTGGCACTGTGAGCCGGGTGCCGAGGTAATCCCAGAAAGGTCTTATTGAGCCTTCGGCAGCGGCACTGGGTTCTTCGAGAGCGTATCGAGATAGGCGATCACGTCGGCGCGCTGCTTCTCGTTCGACAAACCGGCAAAGGTCATCATCGTGCCCGGCGCATAGGCACTCGGCTTGGTCAGCCAGGTATTGAGCGTATTGAAATCCCAGGTGCCGTGCTTTGATTTTAAGGCCGAGGAATAATTGAAGCCCGGTGCCGAGGCGATCTTGCGTCCGACGATGTTGTACAAATCCGGGCCGACCTTCGGGCCCTGGCCCTCCTCGAAGTTATGGCAGGCCTGGCATTGCTTAGCGATCTGGGCGCCGTGTTCGGCGGAGGCGCCGGCAAGCAGACTGACAAACTGTGGGCTAGCGGCCGCCTCACCCTTTGGCTCGGCCGGCTGCTGCTTGGCGGCGGCTTCAGAGCCCGGTTTGGTTTCCTTGGCCGGGCTGAAGCTCGTGTCGATCATATGCAGCACTTGCAGGAACAATGCGCTTCCCAGCAGCAAGCCGAGAATCTTGTTCATCCGATATGCA
>JBPYFG010000344.1:0-4638 GCA_051986365.1 Xanthobacteraceae bacterium | reverse complement strand
TGTCACCAATGACGGCTGGTTTGGAAATTCCAGCGGACCTTACCAGCATTTGCAGCAGGCACGCGTGACCGCGATCGAGCAGGGTCTGCCGCTCGCCCGCGCCGCCAATACCGGAATCTCGACCGTGATCGATCCAGTCGGGCGCATCGTCGGCTCGTTGCCGCTCGCCAGTGAAGGCGTGTTGGACGCACCATTGCCGCGTTCGATTGGGGCGCCGATCTATGTGCGCTTTGGCGACGCACCCGCGGCCGCCCTGATTTTGATCGCACTTGTTTTTGTCATTCGCAGCCGGCTGCGCGCTGGTATCGCGAACACGTGAGCCGGAGCAAACAAATTCGGATTACCGCGGTAATACCTTGCGCTGCAACCACCGCGAGCAAATTGTGCGATCTCGCATTCCGTGAGAATTGGTGTGGCACCCAAAAACCCTCTGCCTGCGGCTTTCGCCGACGGGAAAGCAGTTTCAGTTGTGACAGATTTGCTATCTGTCGGCATTGAGCTAAAAGGGGGAGAAGCCCCATGGCTACGCTAGCAAAAAAGGCTCCCAACCCAACCGACAAGCATGTCGGAAGCCGGGTTCGCATGCGCCGGATGATGCTGGGAATGAGCCAAGAGAAGCTCGGCGACTCGCTCGGCCTGACTTTCCAGCAAATTCAGAAATACGAGAAGGGCACCAACCGGATCGGCGCTAGTCGTCTGCAGCAGATTTCTCACATTCTCCAAGTCCCGGTCGCTTTCTTCTTCGAAGGCGCGCCCAGTGCTCAGACCGCGGGCCGCCATGAAGGCTTGGCCGAAGCGCCCTCGCCTGCTTACGTGTCCGACTTCCTGGCGACTGCCGACGGCCTTGCCTTGACCAAGGCATTCATGCGGATCGAGGATTCAAAATTGCGCCGCCGGATCGTCGATCTCGTCGAGCAAATTGCCAGCCGCGACAAACGCTGAAGAATATTCAAACAGTCGTCGCCACACCGCGGGCCAAAACCAAGGCAGCCGCCCACTTTTCGCCCACATCTTGACCGCGCATGGCGACGCTGCAACAACCCTGTCAACCAACCGCCCGCGCGTGTCGCCACCGCGCCTACTGGCAGAGACCGGCACATCACATCAGCTTTGAGGGGAGTATTTCACCTTGCGCCGCGCCAATTATCTGTTCACCAGCGAGTCCGTGTCGGAGGGGCATCCCGACAAGGTTTGCGATCAAATATCAGACGCGGTTCTCGACGCGTTTATCGAGAACGACCTCAAGCTCGGCATAGCCGACCAAAGCGCCGTAAATACCCGCCTCGGCTGCGAGACGTTGTGCACCACCAATAAGATCGTCATCGCCGGCGAGGGCCGCGGCCAGGCCCCGCTGTTTCACAAGCACGGCGCCAAGGCCGTCGTGAACCGGGAAATGATCACCGAAATCGCGCGCGGCGTCGTCAAGGACATCGGCTACGACCAGGATGGTTTTTCGTTCTACGGCGCCGATGTCGAGGTTCTGCTGCATGGGCAATCTCCGGACATCGCCATGGGTGTGGACGCGAAAAAGAAGAAGGATGGCGAGCAGGAGGGAGCCGGCGACCAGGGCATGATGTTCGGCTTCGCCTGCACCGAGAGCGAGGTCTATGAAAAGGGCTCGTTCATGCCGGCCCCGATCTATTTCGCACATAAGATTCTCAAAGTGCTTTCGGAAAAACGCCGCTCTGGCGCGCTGTTTGACCTGCAGTCGGACGCCAAAAGCCAGGTCACTATCCGGTATATCGATGGCAAGCCGGTCGGCTGCACCAAAGTCGTGGTCTCGACCCAGCACAACGCGCAGAATCGGAACGGCAAGAAATATTCGCCCGGAATGATCCGCGATATGATCGAGGATACCGTGGCTTCGGCGCTGCCGAGCGGCTGGATGCCGAAGCGGCCGAGCGATTTTCTGGTCAATCCCACCGGAAATTTCGTCATCGGCGGACCGGATGGCGATTGCGGTCTCACCGGGCGGAAAATCATTGTCGACACCTATGGCGGCTATGCCCCGCACGGCGGCGGCGCTTTCTCCGGCAAGGATCCGACCAAAGTCGATCGCTCAGCCGCTTATGCGGCGCGCTATTTGGCGAAAAATGTCGTCGCGGCCGGACTCGCCGAACGCTGCACGATTCAGATCGCTTATGCGATCGGGGTGGCCGATCCGATGTCGCTTTATGTCGACACCCACGGCACCGGCAATGTCGAAGAAGCAAAACTGCAAAAGCTTCTGCCCGAATTGTTCCCGCTGCGGCCGACCAATATCCGCCGTACCTTGAAGCTGAGCCGGCCGATCTATCGCCGCACGGCCGCTTACGGCCATTTTGGCCGTGCGCCGGAAAAGGATGGCGGATTCTCGTGGGAGCGAACGGATCTTGCCGATTCGCTCAAGCGCGCATTGCGCTAAACCGCCACACGACATGCTGGCATGGCGGGCGTCGTGCCTGCAGCCGGTGCGTTTGCTATATCAAAGCGAACAGAGGAAGACGTCGATCGTCGCGGTCAACCGCGATCAGGACGGCTATGGATCCCCCACTCCACAATGTCCGTGCGTTCTTCGGACGCCGTAAAGGCCATAAGCTGCGGCCGCGGCAGGCTGGGCTGTTCGAAACGCTGCTGCCGCGCCTTGCCCTCGATCTCAGTGGGCCGGCGCCAGCTGAGCTCGGCTCGTTGTTTATCGAACCGGTCACGGCGGTTTGTCTCGAAATCGGCTTTGGCGGCGGTGAGGCGATGCTCGCCGAAGCCAAAGCATATCGGCATGTCGGTTTTATTGGCGTCGAACCGTTCGTCAATGGCATGGCCAAGGCGCTCGCCGGCATCCAGGCCGAAGGCCTTGAGAATATTCGTCTGCATTTCGATGACGCGCTTGACTTGATCGCCTGGCTCCCTGATGCGTCGCTCGCCAGGATCGATCTCATTCATCCTGATCCCTGGCCGAAGCGGCGGCATTGGAAGCGCCGGTTCGTTCAAGATGCAAGGGTCAGGCAGCTGGCGCGCATTCTGCGCTCGGGCGGTGAATTTCGTTTTGTCACCGATATCGCGGATTACGCGGCCTGGACGCTGCAGCGGCTCATGCGCTCGCCCCATTTCGAGTGGGTGGCGCAGTGCGCCGACGATTGGCGCAATCCTTGGCCGGGCTTCACCGGCACCCGTTACCACGACAAGGCTGCACGCGAGCAACGCAGATCGTGTTTCTTGGTATTCCGCAGGATTTAAAACCGTCGGCAGTAAAGGGCAGCCATGACAAAGTCCTGGGACTAGGCGGTTTTATTTTGCCGACGTCCGCGGGCTTTACCCTTGCAACGGATTGGCAAAACGCTATATTTGCATTGTCCGTCAATGGATACCTCATAACGGTCGGATGATCCGAGCGGTTTTGAGAGTGGGCCCCCCGGGACCCGCTCTTTTTTATTACCTGAGGCCAGGCGGCTTTGCGAAGAACATGGAAGTTGGATCGAGCAACTTTGAAGACGCGGCTTTTGCCGAGGAGCCCCGGTTGATAACCGAGCCGGGGCGGGCGGCGCGCGTCGCTGTGCTGGCCGAGCCCGTGCTCGCCGCCCTCGGTTATCGTCTGGTTCGTGTGCGTATTTCCGGCTTTGCCGGTTGCACCGTGCAAATCATGGCGGAGCGTCCCGACGGAACGATGAACATTGATGACTGCGAAGCCGTCTCGCGCGCGCTATCGCCGGTCTTCGATGTTGCCGATCCGATCGAAGGCTCGTATCGGCTGGAGATCTCGTCGCCCGGCATCGATCGGCCGTTGGTGCGCCGGTCCGACTTCAACCGCTATGCTGGCCATGTCGCCCAGATCGAAATGCAGGTCCCGATCGACGGGCGCAAACGGTTTCGCGGCGAACTGCACGGCACCGATGGCGAATGTGCTCGCATACGTTGTGACGAGACAAGCGACGTTTTGCTGCGCATCGACGACATGGCAGAGGCGAGGCTCGTTCTCACCGACGCGCTCGTTGCCGAATCGCTGCGCAAGAGCAAACAGAGATCTAACCAGGGAGACTGACCAATGGCGACCGTTAGCGCCAACAAACTCGAATTGCTGCAGATCGCGGAGGCGGTCGCCCGTGAAAAGGCGATCGATCGCAAGATCGTGCTCGGCGCCATGGAGGATGCGATCGCCAAAGCGGCGCGCTCGCGCTACGGCAGCGAGACTGAAGTACGCGCCGAAATCGACGCGAAAAGCGGCGAGCTGCATCTGTCTCGCCACATGCTCGTCGTCGATGCGGTGGAAAATCCCGCGACTCAGATCAGCCTCGACGATGCGCGGCGCAGGCATCCGGCGGCGCAAATCGGCGACACCATCGCCGATCCGCTGCCGCCGCTCGAATATGGGCGGATTGCCGCGCAATCGGCAAAGCAGGTGATCGTGCAGAAAGTCCGCGAGGCCGAGCGCGACCGTCAATACGACGAATACAAGGATCGCATTGGCGATATCGTCAACGGCATCGTCAAACGCGTTGAATACGGCAATGTCGTCGTCGATCTCGGCCGCGGCGAGGCCATCGTGCGGCGCGACGAAATGCTGCCGCGCGAAGTGTTCCGCAACGGCGATCGCATCCGTGCTTACATTTACGACGTTCGGCGCGAACCGCGCGGCCCGCAGATTTTCTTGTCGCGCACGCACCC
>JBPYFG010000343.1:0-3368 GCA_051986365.1 Xanthobacteraceae bacterium | reverse complement strand
TTGTCTCCTCCTCAACCGGACCTATTGTCGTCGAGTCACACAGCATGGAAAGCGCAAGCCGCTGGGGGCTGGATCGCCTCGCCCGCCTAGCAGTGCCGGGCGACCCCGATATGCGTCCCACACTCCTGCGCGTGCTTACGGAGCTCTACGTGCAAAAGCCGACCCACACGGCGGACGAAGAGCGCCACTATACCGAACTGGCGCTCCGTCTCCTCGATGCGGCCGATATCAGCACCCGCGCCGCGGTGGCGCAGCGCCTGGCGCATTACCGGTCGCCGCCGCGTCGGGTTGTCGAACGACTTGCCGGCGATATTCCCAATCTGAACGGGCAGCGGCAGGCCTTTTGGCATTCCAATTCGACGGCGCTCAACGGTGAGCCGCCAATTGCGGTCCATGTCGCGACCACGCTTAATGAGTTGTTTTTTGCGGCGAATCCCGACGAGCGGCGTCTCATTCTTTTGAACTTGGATGTAATCGCTCCGTTTTCGGTGGGACGCAGCACACTGCGCCGCGAAGACGGATTAAGCCGGCGATTGGAAGCCACCGCTTTGTCCCGCAATCGCGAGGCCTTCGCACAGTGTCTGGCCCAGGCTTTACACATTTCCCGTGCACAAGCGCGTCGCGTGGCCGACGACGAACTCGGCGAGCCGATCGTGACAGCCGCCAAAGCACTCAATATGCGGCGCGGTGCGCTCTATCGGATCTTGCTGTTCATCAATGTCGGCCGCTCGGTGGCCCGGGTTCAAGCGCTGAGCGAGCTCCATCGTGAATTGCGGCCGCAGAGCGCTGAGCACATGGTCGCAATCTGGCAATCCTTGCCCAAAGTCGACCGCGCCGCGGAGCGGCATCAACCGATGCTCTGGAACGATGATTCCTCAACCCCTGTGCGAACGGTAAGCGCGATTGCGCACCATGCCGATGTGTCGACACCTAAGAAGCGGGACACGTCTTAGCCGCACTCCGTATCCGGTGTCCTTTTCCAGACCGGTTAGCGCACGATATTGAGGAAGTTCCGGCCGGCGCGGTCCTCGACTTCGACAATCCAAAGATCGGGGTCAAACTTGGTCTCCCGCGACAAATAGCTTTCGATTTCCGGGTCGGGTGCGGGTTGCGATGCTAGGCACGCCGTAAAGATGCGATCAGAAGCGCCAGGCTCAAGCGCGCTCTGCGGCGCAGGTCCAAACAGCTCCGATGTTCCATCCAGCCGGCAGATGCGCACGAAAATCGCACCGGCTTCTTCGGCGCCGCGCCGACGGACGACAGCGGAGCAACCTTCGACCTGGCAGCGTCGCAAATAAGCCGCAACCCACAAGGCACTCTTGAGGCGCATTGTTTGCGCTCCTTCCTCAGGAGCGGCTTTTCGTCAATCCCGACTATTCTGGCAAGCAGCCGATTTTCAAGAAACGATCACGGCCGATTTACGCCCCGCTCGCCGCCTGACGATTTACTCGATCGGGTGTCCGACCATCGCGGTCAGCTCTTTAACCAGGCGGTCGGAAACGCGACCGCTATTCGGCAAATTGCGGTCGCGCTCGAACTTCGCGATCGCGGTACTCGTCGCATCGTCCAATATTCCGGACGCTTTGACTTGGCCGTAGCCGAATTCGGCCAAAGCGCGTTGCACCGCCGCGATCCGTCGCGATGGACCGATCAATTCGACTATCGCGTCGTTGCGCCGGGCCGCGACCGGCTGCGGCGCGGGCGCGGTTGCGATAGGACGCGCGGGCGTGCCGGTTACAAGCGGTTTGAGCGAATCGCTTTTTGCCGCCGACGATTTGGCGTCGAAGAACTGCGGCGCATGCGTGCTCGACTGCAGGAAGATGGCGTTCACGACAATGATGAAAGCTGTCGCGACCGCGGCGATGATGGCAATCGAGTCGACGGGGTGCCGCGCAATGGGATCCCAGGCCCGAAAGCCCAAGGCGCCCGCCCCGGTTACAACGCGCGTAACAAACGACTGACGCCGCCTAGGCACGCGTGATCCCCTCCCGCCCTTTGATACATCAATGGTGGCAAAGCCCGCTTAAGCGAACGCTAAAACGGAATAGCTCTCACGCCCGCAGCCAGGCCGCCGTCAGGGTGATGCTTGCCCTTAAAAAGTGGATAGCGAAGTCCGATCAGACGCAAAATTGGGCGATATCTGGAGACAAAACGCCGCAGCATCGGGGAGCGGACCCGCTTCGTTCGAATATTAACCTAAACAAAGGTTTTCCATTTGTCGGAAAATTTGCGGCGTATTCTATTCAAATCTGGACAAAACTCGACCGGCCGCGGCAACGCCGGCTTCAAAGCTCCCTGGTAGGCTTGAGACTGCGAGCAAGGGATGTGCCGCAGGGGATTGGTGTCATGTTCTTTCTATTGCGTATGGCGTTTTGGCTCGGGCTCGTGCTCGTCCTATTGCCGAGCGGCGCCTCACAACAGCCTCAAGGCAGTCAGGTCGCCGCGTCGGAAGCGATCTCGGCCGCGTCCGCGACCGTAGGCGACTTGCGTCAATTCTGCGCGCGACAACCGGACGCCTGCACGGTCGGTTCTCACGTTGCGAGCCAGCTTGGGTCCAGAGCGCAGGCTGGTGCGAGAATGCTCTATGAGTTCGTGACCGAAACTCTCAAGCGGAAGGATGCCGACAATACCGGTCGAGACGGTAAGCCAGCCCCTGACCGCGCGGTCGCGGACAAGGACTCGCAGAATACGCTGACCCCCGCCGACCTTACCGCCCCGTGGCGGGGCCCGGCGGCACGGAAGGATGCCCGACACGCGGTGTGATGCCGCAAGCCTCCCGCGATCGTCCAAGCCTTAACGCCACCGCGGAGATATCGACCTGCGCGGCGTTGCTCTCTATATAAACCCCGACGCAAGCGAGCAGCGTTCGAGCTTGGGTGCAATGGCTGATATTGACGAGATCATCGGCAATTTTGCGGTCCTGGACGACTGGGACGATCGCTATCGCTATCTGATTGAGTTAGGGCGCGAACTGCCGCCGTTAGCGGAGGCAGCGCATAGCGATGCCAACAAGGTCCAGGGCTGCGCGAGCCAAGTCTGGCTCGACACCAGTGTGCGCCCGAACGGCACGGGCGGCCCGGTGCTGACTTTTGCCGGCGATAGCGACGCCCATATCGTGCGCGGGTTGATCGCGATCCTGTTCGCTATCTATTCGGGCAAGGGTGCGAGGGAGATTCTCAGTACCGATGCCGTCAAATTGTTCGAAGGCATGGGTTTGCGCGAACATCTCACGCCGCAGCGCTCGAATGGTTTCCGTTCCATGGTAGAGCGGATTCGCTCCGACGCGCGCGCCGCACTCGCCGCAGCCGCTTAGCGGCGCAGATGCCTGCCGGCATTTTTATCTTCAAGCGCTTTGTTCGATGTGACTG
>JBPYFG010000342.1:0-5898 GCA_051986365.1 Xanthobacteraceae bacterium | reverse complement strand
GCGCGACCGATCTGCTCGGCCAGGCCGAGCACGGCCCGACATCGCCCGCGGTCCTGATCACCAATTCGGAAAAGCTCGCGCGCGAAACCATGAAAGAGATCGAGCGGCTGCTTGCGATCCTGCCGACTGCCGACACCGCCGGCAAAGCCTGGGCTGATTACGGCGAGGTCATCGTTTGCGGCGACGAGGCGGAGATGGTGCGCGAGGCCGACCGCGTCGCCTCCGAGCACGTCCAGGTAATGACGCGCGATCCCAATTATTTCCTCAACAATATGCAAAACTACGGCTCGCTGTTCCTCGCCCCGCGCACCAATGTGGCTTACGGCGACAAAGTGATCGGCACCAATCACACGCTGCCGACCAAGAAAGCGGCGCGCTATACCGGCGGGCTGTGGGTCGGAAAGTTCCTCAAGACCTGCACATATCAGAAAGTACTTACTGACGAGGCCAGCGCGGTGATCGGCGAATATTGTTCGCGGCTTTGCATGCTGGAGGGCTTTGTCGCCCATGCCGAGCAGGCCAATGTCCGCGTGCGCCGTTACGGCGGCCGCAACGTGCCTTACGCCCAAGCGGCGGAGTAATCATGTCACGGTGCGCGAGCACAAGAATGCTCCCTCCTCCCTTGTGGGGCAGGGGTGGGGAGGGGGGTTCGATTAAGACTTGCTCGGCACCCCCCTCCCGGCGCCTCTGGCGCCGGCCTCCCCCATCAAGCTTGGACTCGGGCGCGCGCAAGCGCGGCCCAGGTGGGGGGAGGCAACATTGAGCAAGCCAAGCGGCATCGTGACCTCAATCGACCTCGCCAGGACTCCCTCCTTCCGCCTCGACGGCAAGCGCGCGCTGGTCACCGGTGGCGGGCGCGGCATCGGGCTTGCGGCGGCCTCGGCGCTGGCCGCCGCCGGTGCGCAGGTGACGCTTGCCGCGCGCACCAAATCCGAGATCGAGCAAGCCGCCGCGGCAATTCGCGGGCGCGGCGAGGCCGCCGATGCGCTGGTATTGGACGTCACCGATGTCGAAGCAACGCGCAAAGCGGTTGTGCAAGCCGAGCCGTTTCAGATTCTCGTCAACAATGCCGGCATGAATCGCCCGGCTTATCTACCGGACGTGACGGTCGAAGATTTCGACGCGATTTTTGCGCTTAATGTCCGCGCCGCTTTCTTCACGGCGCAGGCGGTGGCGCTGCGGCTCATTGAGGCCAAACTGTCCGGCTCGATCATCAACGTCTCATCGCAGATGGGCCATGTCGGCGCCGCGCGCCGCACCGTCTATTGCGCCTCCAAGCACGCAATGGAGGGAATTACCAAAGCGATGGCGATCGAGCTCGCCCCACACAACATTCGCGTCAACAGTCTCGGTCCGACCTTCCTGGAGACGCCGATGACCCGGCCGTTTTTCGAGAACAAAGCGTTCCGCAACGAAGTGCTGTCCAAGATCAAGCTGGGCCGTCTCGGCCAGCTCGACGAGGTCACCGGCGCGATCGTGTTTCTCGCCTCCGACGCCTCGTCGCTGATGACCGGATCGGCGCTGGTGCTGGACGGCGGCTGGACCGCGGAGTGATTAGACGAAAAGTAACTCGGCCGTTTTCCGTCACCCTGAGGTGGCCGCCAACGGGTCCGGCCCGAAGTGGCCGGCCAGATGACAAGCTCCGCGGCCCTCGAAGGACCACGGCAGCCAAGTCGGCTGTTGCCGACTTGGATAAACATTATCCGAAATCGCAAGGCCGATTTCGGTTGGCTGTTCATCCTTCGAGGCTCACTACGTTCGCACCTCAGGATGACGGAAGATAGATTACTCGCTGATCGGATAGACCGCCTTTTCGCCCGAGAGCACGCGGGCGACGTCGCTTGCACATTTCGACTGCAGTTCTTCCAGCGCCTCGACCGAATAGAACGCGGTGTGGGGCGTGAGGATCACATTGTCGCGGCCAAGAAGCGGTGAATCCTTCGGCAAAGGCTCGGTCGTTACCACGTCGAGCGCGGCGCCGCCGAGATGGCCGGAATCGAGCGCGGCGACGAGCGCCGCCTCGTCGACCAAAGGTCCGCGCGCGGTATTGATGAGGCACGCGCCCTTTTTCATGTTGGCGAAAGCAGCCGCGTTCATCAGTCCGCGCGTCGCCGGAAGGAGCGGCGCGTGCACCGAGATGAAGTCGGCGCGGGCGAGGAGATCGTCAAAGCTCACGCCCTCGACGCCGGCGGCACTGAACGCGTCATTCGCCACGTAGGGATCGTGGGCGAGCACCTTCAGTCCAAAGGCTCTGGCCTTGGGTGCGAGCGTGCGCGGAATGTTGCCGAAGCCGACGAGGCCCAGCACCTGCCCCTCGAGCCGGCGCAGCGGCACGAGCGGCGACACTTCCCAGCGCCCGGATTGCACGAGCTTATTGGCCAGCGTCACTTTGCGCGTGAGCGCGAGCAGAAGCGCCATGGCGTGGTCCGATACTTCGCGCAGGCAGTAATCCGGGACGTAATTAACGGCGATGCCGAGCGCCTTTGCCGCCGGCAAATCGATATTGTCGACGCCGAGGCCAAAGCGGCCGATCGCCTTGCAACGCGTCAACTGTCGCAACAGCTCGCCGGGAAGCTTGGCGTAGGTGACGAGGATGGCGTCGGCGTCGCGCGCCACGGCGAGAATGTCATCGGCCGACGGGCCTTTCGCCATGCGGTATTCGGGATCAAGCCGCGCCAGCTTTTGCTTGGCCGGCTCAAGCGAAGGAAATGGACTGTCGGTGATGGCGATGATGGTGCGGGGCATGGAGAACTCCAGCGGCTCGTCATGCCCGGGCTTCAACCGGGCATCCATACGGCGTTTTCGCAGCATGGATTGCCGGGTCGAGCCCGGCAATGACGATTAGAGAGCAAACACTTGCGGGTTGACGCAGTTCGGCAATTTCCGTCCTTCCAGGAAGGCAAGAATATTGTCGACGACCATCTTGGCCATCTCTTCGCGCACTTCCGGCGTGGCGCTGCCGAGATGCGGGGTGAGCACAACATTCGCCATGGCCTTGAGACGCTTGTCGACTTTCGGTTCGCGCTCGAAGACGTCAAGCCCCGCGCCGGCGATCTGTTTCTTCTGCAGCGCGCGCACGAGCGCCGCCTCGTCGACAATGGCGCCGCGGGCGGTGTTGATCAAGAACGCGGTCTTTTTCATGAGCCGCAATTCGCGAGCGCCGATCTGATGCCGCGTCTGCGCATTGAGCGGCGAATGCAGCGAGACGAAATCGGACTCGCGCAGCAAATTCTCCAACGCCACATAGGTCAGGCCGGCTTCACGCTCATCGCTCTCCGGCTTGCGCCGCGGCGTCCAGTACAACACCCGCATCGAAAAACCACGGGCGCGGCGCGCTACCGCTTTGCCGATCAAGCCGCCGCCGCCAATGAGTCCGATCGTCTTGCCCCAGACGAAGGAGCCCATCAGATGCGCCGACTGACCGCCGGGAAATTTGCCGGCCCGCACGCTGCGGTCGCCCTCTAAAATTCGCCGCGCCAGCGCGAGCATCAGCCCGAAATTAAGGTCGGCGGTGGCTTCGGTGGTGATTGGCGCGGTCACGGTGACGGGGATGCGCCGTTGCGTCGCCGTCGCAACGTCGATGTTCGACGGCGTAATCGACTGCGCGGCGATCAGGCGCAGTTGCGGATTGGCGGTGACGACGGCGCGATCGATCTTATCGTGGAGCAGACAGAACAAAACATCCGCGCGACGCGCTCCCTCAAGCAGCGTGCGTTTGGGAATGATCCGGCCGCTGTCGGGAAACACATTGACGCTTGCCGCGGCGCGCAAGCGCTTGAGCGCGGTCTCCGACACCGGCTGGGTAACGAAAATCCGCGGGCGGCGCTTCGCTGTCCACATTAAAGCACGATTGGATCAATTGGAGTTACGATCTGTCCGCATCTGTCCGCAATGGTTTGTTTGCGCATGATCTTATCCGACCTGGCTTCGCCCGCCGAAGCGTCAAGTGCAAGGGCTAGCGGTTGCACGGGCTTCGCGCCGGCGGGAAACCGGTATCCACTTTTCGGGGTCATGCCGATTTTTTGCGCATGACCTTATCCGAAAACCGGTATCCACTTTTCGGGATCATGCGCTAGGCGAACCACCGCACGACGCCGGCGACGCCATCGACCGCAACCTGCGCGCCGTCGGGAATGTGCCGCGTGGCATCAAGCACGCCGAGCACCGCGGGGATGCCGCGCTCGCGCGCCAGCGATGCAAGATGCGAGGTCGAGCCGCCAAGCTCGGCGACCACGCCGCCGACCCGCGGCAGGATGTGGCTCAGCGCCGGGCCGGCAACGCGCGTCACCAAAATATCGCCGGGCGCGACGCGGGTGAGCTCGCATTCGCAATTCACCACCACCGCGCGGCCCGAACCCCAGCCGATGCCGGCGGGATGGCCGTTCAGCCCCGGATGTTTGAGCCAGATTTCGTCCGGCACTTGCGCCGGTCGCACGTGCAGGGGCCGCGCCTGCAGTAATTTGAAACCCCGATCGTCCAGCGCCCATTCGATCTCGACAGGCATGCCGAGCACGCCCTCGGCCTTGCGCATCAACCGGCCGAGCGAGGTTGCCTCACCGGCTTTAAGGCAAGGGGCGCGAACGAGCGCCGCCGGCACGGCTTGCGGCGAGGTGCCGTCGACGGTGTGGCTGCAGGTCTCGCGATGATGCTTTCGTCCGGGCTCGTTGGAACGCACGAAGCCTTGGCGGCTGAGCACGATGCGATCCGGCACTACTTCGCCCTGCGCGATGGTGGAGCCCAATCCCCAGGTGGCGCTGATCAGCATCTGCCCGTCGGCGGTTTCGCTCAGACCTCCGCCGGAGGCGCGTGCGGCGACAAGCGGCTGCACCAAAACAGCCATCGCGGTCTGCGCCGGGTCTTGCCTATGCTGCGCCATGGAGCGGCGCGCGGTCGTGGTCCACAGCGCCGCCCAGCAGGCGCGCAATGCGGTCATGAATTCGGCCTCGCCGGCGATGCCGAGGAAGCTTTCAAACTGGCCGGCAAAATTGCCGTCGCCGCGATCCTCGATCAGCGCCGACGAACGCACCGCAGCCGGCTTTTGCGCCGCGCCCCACGTGGCGGTGACCTCGTCATAAAGATCCGGCGCCAGCGCTTCCTGATAAAGCTTTAAACGAATTTCCACAGCGAGGCGGCGCTGCGCCGGCTGATCGGCTTCGCCATATTGGCGCACAAAGTCGCTGAGCCCGAGATGCGCGATCTGCCTTCGATAAGCGTCCGCGGTGATGCAGAAGCCGTCCGGCGTCGGCAATCCGGCGCGCGCAAGCGCGGCGAGGTTCGCGGCCTTCGGACCGACGCGAGAGGGGTCGGTGGCACAGGCCGCGCTGAGCGGGAGAATGAAAGAGCGCTTCATCCGTGATTGCCCCGATCCGTCACCAGAGGTGCTCGGCCGAAGGCCGGGCCTCGAAGGGTGACCCCTCGGGCCGTTCATCCTTCGAGGCTCGCTTCGCTCGCTCCTCAGGATGACGGTATTTGCACGCAGCCGTCACCGCACGTGATCGCCGTAACCGGGCAGCGGATCGACGACCGTTATCTGCTTGACCGGGAAGTTCGAAACGATCTCGATGGAATCCTTGTGCACGATCAGCATTTCCTCGATCCGCACGCCGTAATGGAATTTTTTGCCGTGCTGCGTTTCGAGAGCAAACGTCATGCCTTCTTTGATTTCGACCGGATGATCGAGCGACCAGATGCGCGAGATCACCGGCGGATCGTATTGCGCCAAGCCGAGGCCGTGGCCCCATAGATTGGCGGCGGCTTGATCCTCATCCTCATAGCCCCAGGTTTCCATCGCCGACGGCCATTTGAGCGCGATGTCGCGTGTGGTGGCGCCGGCTTTGACCGCGCCGATGGAATCGTAGAGCCATTTCAGCGCGATCTCGTAAGTCTCCTTCTGTTCCT
>JBPYFG010000341.1:0-2019 GCA_051986365.1 Xanthobacteraceae bacterium | reverse complement strand
GCCACCACGGCCGGCCGGCGTGGCCTGCGGATGGGCGATATCGAGACCGCTCATGTGGTTCGGCGGGTATGCGGTCCAGCTCTGGCCGCCGACGTCGTCGTCGAAGCGGCAATCGCCATCGGTGAGAATGTCCAGACCAGCGAGTTCCTGGTCGCGCAAATAACAAGTCAACGCGTCTTCATATTGTTCGCGAAACCGGCGGCTCACCATCGCTTCAAGAAAATGGCGCGTACCGAGATTTTCGGTGTACCAGCTCGGCCGCGGCAGCGAACCGGTGATCGTCGTCGGCAACTTGATGTCTTTTGTGGCCCGATACATTGTCCGCCCTCCCGACTTCGCGCCGCGCCTGCGATGCGGCTGGCTCACTAATTTAGCAAGTCGATTCGACCGCTGGTAAGGGCCGATTGCATGGGCCGCCGGCGGTCGATTTCACGGTGGGCAAAGGTGGGCAGCAGTCCCGCCGGCTTAGGTGCCGGTAAAGACCGGTTTGCGTTTTTCCATGAACGCGGTGCGGCCTTCGGTGTAATCGCGGCTGGCGAAACACTGCTCGACGAGCTCGGCGGCGTGCGCAAGATCGCGCTTGGATTCGTCCTTGAGAATCTCGCCGACTGTGAATTTCACCGCTTTGATAGTGAGCGGCGCATTGGCGCAAATCATATCGGTCATGCGTTTGACGTAAGCCTCCAACTCCGCGCCCGGCACGACGCGGTTGACGAGACCCATTGCCAGCGCCTCGTTCGCATCGAACTGGCGCGCGGTGTAGAAAATTTCCTTCGCAAAAGCCGGACCGACGATGTCGATAAGCCGCTTTAGGCCTTTATAGCCGTAGCCGACGCCGAGCCTGGCAGCTGGCACGGCGAAGCGGGAATCCTCCGAGCAAATCCGCAGATCGCAGCACGTGGCGAGGCCGAGGCCGCCGCCCAGGCAATAGCCCTTGATCATGGCGATCGTCGGCTTGGTAAATTCGGCGATGCTGGAATAGGCCGCATCCGATTTCAGATTGTAAGCGCGCTGCGCTTCGACCGTGGCGCGCTCGCTGGCAAATTTGGAAATGTCGGCGCCCGAGACGAAGGCTTTGCCGCCGGCGCCGGTGAGCACCACAACGCGAACCTCATCGTCGGCGGCGAAGCCGTCGAGAATGCGCTTGGTCGCTTCCCACATCTCCAGCGACACCGCGTTGTGCCGCTCGGGATTGTTGAAGGTGAGAATGCCGACGCCGCCTTCTTTGCGCGCAAGCATTTTGTCGGTCTGGGACATTTTGTGGTTCCTTTTTTCGGCGTCATGCGCGGGCATAGCCGTTGCAAGAACGGCGTCGCTTCGCTCGCCTATGCCGCGCATCCATTGGGTTTTGCGCTTGTCACAGCGCCTTGGCCTTATGCAGCGCCGCAATGTCGCGCACACTAAAGCCGAACTCCTTGAGGATCGCGTTGGTATGTTCGCCGAGGTCGGGAGGCCGCGCCGCCAGACGTGACGGCGTGCGCGACAAGCCGACCGGCTGGCCGATCAGGCGCATCTTGCTTTTATCCTTCATGGTTACGCTCTGGACAATCCCGAGGTGCTGCACCTGCGGATCAGCAAAAACCCGATCGATCGAATAGATCGGTCCGCATGGCACGCCGGCTTTGTTGAGGCGATCGACCCATTCGCCGCTGGTCTCACTGACGAGGTAGTTGTCGATCTCAACGCTGAGCGCGTCGCGGTTTTTCGAACGCGCTTCGCCGGTCTGATATTCGAGCTTACGCATCAGCGCGGTGGCGCCGATAGCCTCGCAGAACCGCTGCCAGGTCTTTTGACCCGCGGTGGCGATGTTGATGTAGCCGTCCTTGGTCTTGAACACGCCGGTCGGAATGCTGGTCGGATGATTGTTGCCGGCCTGCTTCGCCACTTCGCCGTTGACCAGATAGCGCGAGCCTTGAAAGTCGAGCATGAAAATCTGCGCCTGCAACAGCGAGGTTTCGATGTACTGGCCCCTCTTTGATTTCTCGCGCTCGAGAAGCGCGACCAGGATGCCAAGTGCAG
>JBPYFG010000340.1:0-2619 GCA_051986365.1 Xanthobacteraceae bacterium | reverse complement strand
GGCGACCTCGTGCCTCATCTGGTCAATATGACCAAAAGCGGCGCCGACCAAATCGGCGGCGCGGATTATACTTTCGAATGCGTCGGTAACGTCAATCTGATGCGGGCGGCGCTCGAAAGCTGTCACCGCGGCTGGGGACAGAGCACCATCATCGGCGTTGCCGGCGCCGGTCAGGAAATTTCCACACGTCCGTTTCAGTTGGTGACCGGGCGGATCTGGCGAGGCACCGCTTTCGGCGGCGCCCGCGGCCGTACCGACGTGCCGAAAATCGTCGACTGGTACATGGAGCGACGAATCGAGATCGACCCGATGATCACCCACACGATGCCGCTTAACGACATCAATAAGGCTTTTGCCTTGATGCGCGAGGGCAAATCGATCCGTAGCGTGGTTATTTTTTGAGCGGCACGCCGCGCGTAAGCGAGATTTCCGACTTAATCTGGAATTCTGGCGGCATTGGCGAAACCAAAGGGCTGTGTAGCTCGTTCTGACCGTGGGGATGTCTAGAAAGGAGAGAGCCCCATGTGTGACTACAGTCTAACCAACGTCCGCTCGCGGCCGGCACGCGTCGGCGACAAGTTGACGGTGCGCGATTTCGGCACCGGGACTCGCGGATTTTGCGCCCCCGAAGATCCAGGCACCGCAGTATGCCTGTTACCCGGAACCGAATTGTCGTTTGCCGGTGAGGTGATGTGCCTTGCGACCGGTTTATTTCCGTGGCGTGAACGCGCCCTGAATTACAACACCGCAATTTTCCGGCAAATCAATAGGGATAGAGTGGCTGCTCACCATGACGCGTTGGAATTTCCCGACGGCCGGTCAGTTCTGCTGACGCTATTGTGCGAAGGCCAAAAGGCCACGGTGCTGCAGCTGCCCGCGCAGCCGAAGACGAGCGAAGAAGCGGCGGACCAAAAACGAGTCGACTACGTCGGCTAATCGCCGCAACGAGAGCGCAAGGCGGGGCCGCCGCAATTCGCGGGCCGGCCCTCTTTGTGTTTCTGGGGTGAGGTTTGGCCCCAATCGAGCGGTTGGCATGCCGTTCACTCGGGTTTCAAATTGGCGAATTTCACGACCTTGATCCATTTCTCGGTATCCGCAGCAATGAATTTGCCAAAATCGGCAGGCGTGTTCGGCGGCATCACCAAACCGCCAAGATCGAGCAACCGCGCCTTGATTGCAGGTTCGGCGACCGCGTCATTGATTGTTTTGTTCAGCGTCTCGATGATCGGCGAGGGTGTTTTCCTCGGCGCGCCAAAACCAACCCAGCCGAAAGCTTCGTAACCGGATAAGAATTCCGCCATGGCCGGCACGCCAGGCAATATGTCGAGCCGTTCCGGCATCGTGACAGCAAGCGCACGCAGCTTGCCGGCGCGCACTTGCGGCAGTGCGGTCGGTGTGACATCGAACATCACCTGCACCTGGCCCGCGAGCAGATCGGTGATTGCCGGGGTCGAGCCATGATATGGCACGTGGACAAGATCGACGCCGGCCATGAACTTGAATAGTTCGCCGGCGACGTGCTGCGGCCCGCCAACCCCTGCGGAGGCCATATTGATTTTGCCCGGATTGGCTTTGGCATAAGCGATGAATTCCGGCACGGTCTGCGCCGGAAAGCTCGGCAGCACTTCCATCACGAGCGGAACGCGAAATACCCCGGCGATCGGAGCGACATCGCGCACGAAATCGAACGGCAGGTTGGGAAAGAGCGCGGCGTTGATCGTATTCTGCGAATTCACCAGAAGCAGCGTGTAGCCATCCGGCGCTGCGCGCACGACCTGCTCGGTGGCGATATTTCCGGTTGCTCCCGGCCGAACCTCGACGACGAACTGCTGGCCGAGATGCTGGGAAAGAAACTGAGAGATGAACCGCGCCGTAATATCCGAGGAGCTTGCCGCCGCCTGCCCGACGATCACCTGGACCGGTCGCGTCGGATAGTCTAGCGCGATTGCGCTGCGCACCGCGATCGGCATCGCCGCAAAGGCTGCACCTAATTTGAGAAAATTACGTCGTTCCACAGCTCACCCCCTTCATCGCTTTTAACCAAATGCCCCTGCCGCCGCAGCTTAGCACTTTGCCGCAAGGCCATATCGGTCGGATCAGCGCGCCGCAAGCTGACGTCGCAATCGCGCCTCCCGCAAGAACAAAAACAAGCCGGTCATCACGACAATGGCGGAGCCGACCAAGAGGCCCACCGAAGGCACGTCCCCCCAGATGAAGAACCCGAACATCAAGGCCCAGACCAGCATCAGATAGTAGAACGGCGTCACTGCGGGAGCCGGCGCTAGATGCAGCGCCTTGGTCCAGAACCACTGTCCAATCGCGTTGGTGAATCCTGTACCGAACAACATCGCTGCGTCGATCGCGCTCGGCGAGCGCCAGCCGAACAGCAAAAGAAAACTATGAAAGAAGGCGAGTACCGCCAATTGCCAGATTACCAGTGTGGCGGCGGATTCAGTCCTTGTCATACCGCGCACCGCAACGGTGACGGTGCCGTACATGATCGCATTGGTGAGCGCGAACAGCGCACCAAGCGTGAGCGAGTTCGTGCCGGGATTGGTCACAATGAGGACGCCGACAAAGCCGATGATCAGCGCGGCACCTCTGACGACACCGGCCGGC
>JBPYFG010000339.1:0-3841 GCA_051986365.1 Xanthobacteraceae bacterium | reverse complement strand
GCGTCCGGCAAGGTGCTCGGTGCGATCGCTAAAACCGTACCCTGGCTGATCGGCGGCGCCGGCGATCTGGCGCCCTCAACCAAAACCGCATTCGCCGATGCCAAAGCGCTTGAGGCGGACGATCCCGGCGGCCGCATCATGCATTTTGGCGTGCGCGAACACGCCATGGGCGCCATCGTCAACGGGCTGGTGTTGTCGAAGCTCCGCGCCTTCGGCGCGACCTTTCTCACCTTCAGCGACTATATGCGCCCCGCGATCCGGCTCGCCGCGCTGATTGAAATACCGGTCTTCCACGTCTTCACCCATGACTCGATCGGACTTGGCGAAGACGGTCCGACGCATCAGCCCATCGAACAGCTTGTCGCGCTGCGCGCGATTCCGAACATCGTGGTGCTGCGGCCGGCCGATGCCAACGAGGTGCGCGAGGCCTATAGAGTGATCATGGCGCTGACCGACCGGCCGGCTTGTCTGGTGCTCAGCCGCCAGAAGCTTCCGACTTTCGATCGTAGCCGCTACGCCAATGCCGACGGCCTTGCCCGCGGCGCCTATATCATGGCTGGATCGAAGGATCGGACGCCGAACGTCATCCTCATTGCCAGCGGCAGCGAAGTGCAGCTTTGCATTTCGGCTTATGAGCGGCTTGCGCAGGAGGGATTTGCTGCGCGGGTCGTAAGCATGCCAAGCTGGGAGCTGTTCGAACAGCAGGATCGGCATTATCGCGAGGAGATTCTTCCGCCGACCGTGAAAGCCCGAGTCACGGTTGAAGCCGGCGCGGTGATCGGCTGGGACCGCTATGCCGGTCCCGAAGGGACGATCATCGGCATGCACACATTCGGCGGCTCGGCGCCGGCGACCGGCCTGATGCGGAAATTCGGATTTGTTGCCGATAAAGTATTACGGGCCGCCAAAGATCAGATTGCCAAGCACCAGAGAGCTTAAGGAAGCATCCGCAATGAACCCGGTGAAAGCACTGCAAGATCATCGTCAGGCGGTATGGCTTGATTTTTTGTCGCGCGGCTTCATCGCCGACGGCGGCCTAAAGAAGCTGGTCGATGAGGACGGTCTGCGCGGGGTGACTTCAAATCCTTCCATTTTCGAGCACGCGATCGGCCACACCAAAGAATATGACGACGGCATCAGCCGCATGCTGCGAAGCCATGACTATTCGCCCGGGCAAATCTTCGAAAAGCTCGCGGTCGAGGATATTCGCAGCGCGACCGACGTGCTGCGTCCCGTATTCGACGCCACGCACGGCGCCGACGGCTTTGTCAGTATTGAAGTGTCGCCGTTTCTCGCAGCCGACACGCAGGGAACCATCGATGAGGCCAAACGCCTGTGGCGGGAGGTCGATCGGCGCAATCTGATGATCAAGGTTCCGGCAACATCCAAGGGCTTGCCGGCCATTCATGACCTGACTGCCGACGGCATCAATGTGAACATCACATTATTGTTTGCCCAACAAATCTACGAACAGGTGGTGGAGGCCTATCTGTCCGGACTTGAAGCGCTTGCCGCCAAAGGCGGCGAGATTTCACGGATCGCGAGCGTGGCGAGCTTCTTTGTCAGTCGTATCGATACCGAGGTCGACAAATTGCTCGACGAAAAGATCGCGCGCGCCAACGATCCCGACGAAAAAGCCCGCCTCGCGGCGCTCAAAGGCAAGGTCGCTGTCGCTAATGCCAAGCTCGCCTATCAGCGTTATCTGCGGTTGTTCGCCGGCGAACGCTGGCACGCGCTGGCGGCGAACGGCGCGAGACCGCAGCGGCTGTTATGGGCCTCGACGGGCACCAAGAACAAAGCTTACAGCGACGTTCTTTACGTCGAGGAGCTCATTGGGCCCGACACGATAAGCACCATGCCGTTGGCGACGATCGCGGCGTTTCGCGATCACGGCAAGTTGCGCGACACACTCCAGGAAGACGTCGCCGAAGCGCAACGCGTCCTAGGCGAACTCGACCGCGCCGGCGTTTCACTGCAAGCGGTCACTGATAAGCTTATTCGCGATGGGGTGCGGCTGTTCGCCGACGCCGCCGACAAGCTTTTCGCCGCCGTCGCACAGAAGCGAATCGAAATCCTCGGCGACACAGTGGACCGGCAGAACGTTGCGCTCGATCAGCAACTGAAAAAACGCGTTGACGAGATCGCCGAGGAGTGGCGCACGCACGGCAATGTGCGCCGGCTTTGGCGGCGCGACAAATCGCTGTGGACCAATAGCGACGAGGACCGCTGGCTCGGCTGGCTCGATTCCATCGACGATGCCCAGATCGCCGAATACGCCGCATTTGCCGGCGAGATCAAACAAGAGAATTTCGAAGATGCGGTGCTTCTCGGCATGGGCGGCTCAAGCCTCGGTCCGCAAGTGCTGGCGGAAACCTTCGGCCAACAAATCGGCTGGCCGCGCTTGCGCATCCTTGATTCCACCGTGCCCGCACAGATCAAGGAGCTCGAAGCCGCGCTCGACCTCGGCCGAACATTGTTCATCGTCTCCAGCAAATCCGGCGGAACCACCGAACCCAATATTTTGAAGGATTATTTCTTCGCCAAAGTTGCGGAGAAGACCGGCGCCGATCAGGCCGGCAAGCAGTTCATTGCCATCACCGATCCAGGTTCGTCACTGGAGCGCCACGCCAAGGAGCAGCACTTCCGCCGGATCTTTCATGGCGTCCCCTCTATCGGCGGACGCTATTCGGTCCTGTCCCCGTTCGGCCTGGTGCCGGCCGCCATCGCCGGTCTCAACGTCGCGCAACTCGTAGAGCTGTCGCGGACCATGATTCGCTCGTGCGGCCCGGACGTGCCGCCGGCGGAAAATCCGGCCGTAGCGCTCGGCATTGCACTCGGCGCTGCGGCGGCGCGAGGCCGCGACAAGGTCACGATGCTCGCTTCGCCCGCGCTTGCGAGCTTCGGCGCCTGGGTCGAGCAACTCTTTGCAGAATCCACCGGCAAACAGGGCAAGGGCTTGATCCCCATTGATGGCGAACCGCTCGGCAGGCCCGAAGTCTATGGCGACGATCGGCTATTTATCGATCTTGCGCTCAAGGGCCAAAACGATGCCGAGCACGAGGCCAAACTGAAGAAACTGGAAACCGCGGGCCATCCCGTCATTCGCATTTCGCAGAATTCGCTGCCGCATATCGTCCAGGAATTCGTGCGCTTCGAAATCGCAACCGCGGTCGCGGGCGCCGTGCTCGGCATCAATCCGTTTGATCAGCCCGATGTGGAAGCGAGCAAAGTTAAAACCCGCGATTTGACGAGCGCCTTCGAAAAGTCCGGCGAATTGCCGCGCGAGACGCCGGTCTATTCCGATCAAGTGTTCGCGGTCTTTACCGACGACGCGAACGCCGCCGCATTGCGCAAAGCCGGAGCCGCAGAGGACGTCGTCAGCTGGCTTGCCGCACATTTTGCGCGGATCGGCAACGGCGATTATTTCGTCTTGCTGGCCTACCTTGCGCGCAACGGACAGAACACATCCGCGCTGCAGGATCTGCGCGTGGCGCTGCGCGACCGCCGCCATGTCGCAACCTGCCTTGAATTCGGGCCGCGCTTCCTGCATTCGACCGGCCAAGCTTATAAGGGCGGTCCGGACAGCGGCGTGTTTCTGCAGATCACCGCCGACGACGGCGCGGACCTCGTCATTCCCGGACACCGGGCCAGTTTCGGCGTGGTGAAGAACGCGCAGGCCCGCGGCGATTTTGATGTTTTGCTCGAACGGGGCCGGCGCGCGCTACGGGTCCATCTCAAAGGCGATATCGCGGCGGCGCTTAAAGCGCTGCACGCTGCATTCGAACGCGCGCTAGTGTCCCGATTCCGAAGTTCGTAAGTGTTTCGGGCGCGCTCGTACGAA
>JBPYFG010000338.1:0-11927 GCA_051986365.1 Xanthobacteraceae bacterium | reverse complement strand
GATCAAGAGCCGCGTCAATCGCGCGCGCACCCGGCTTGCCGATCTCCTCGCTATCGACAGCGTCGACGATTTCGGCCCCGACCGCGCCACCCGCGCAGTGCTCGCCGGCGGCGGCCGCAACTGACGGGGCGATCTGAAGCTGTTAAGCGATCTGACTTCGATTGTTAAAATAACATCGCGTGTCCGTCGTGCGTGCGCCACGCTGCCCAAAGCTTGCGCAACACTGAAGGCTCGCTAAACGAACACTCCCTGGGGGAGTGACAATGTTCCTCGCTCGCGCCTCGCATGCGCCATATGGATTTTCGCATGGCCGGTTTGCGACATTAAGCTCGTCATCGTCCGCAACATTGATATCAGCGAGAATCATGCGGTTGTGGCTGTACGGCTCGACGGCGCCTGGGTGATACTCGACAATCGCCGGCTGGCGCTGGTGCCAGCCCGTGAGATGTGGCGCGCGACCCCGCTATTTGAGATTGGCGCGTGCGTCAGTTCGTGACACCGACGGCGAACGCTCGGTTGCGGGATGCCGCCCCAGCGTCGTTCTAGCGCCCTCTCCAACTGCCCGGTGGAAATTCCGGCTTACTTCGTCTCGGCTTCATAGACGCCATCCCAATCCGGTCCCGGCGGCTGCGCCCGATAAAGCTCAATGCGCTCCTCGTACATGTCATAGAGGCCGGAAAGATCGAAGCCGTTGGCGAATTTGCGGCAGCGCGCAATCAAGTCTATGGCATCATCCCATTGCTGTTTGCGGAAGCGTCCCAGCATTTGCGCATTGACGGCGCGCAACTCCTGGCAGCACGGGTCGACTTCGACTTCCGATCGGCCCAGCACCGTGAACACCGCTTCCGGCTGCTTCTTGCCCTTGACCATGATCAAATCGATTTCCATCACCGCGAATTTTTGCTTGGCGCCCTCGGCGGTGCGTGAGCCGATGACGACAGGGATGCGGTAATCCTTGGTCCGGCCTTCCAGCCGCGACGCCAAGTTCACGGTGTCGCCCAGCACCGAATAATTGAAGCGAAAATCGGATCCCATATTGCCGACCACGCAAGGCCCAGTATTGAGTCCGATGCCGATACGCAGCGGCATATAAACCCCGCCATTGGTTTCGGCTTCGCGCTTGAGTTCGCCGTTGAGCGTCTCGGCGCGCGACAGCATTTCCAGCGCCGCTTCGCAAGCATTCGCTTCCTGCTCATTGTCGTCCACCGGCGCATTCCAAAACGCCATGATTGCGTCGCCGATATATTTGTCGATGGTGCCCTTGCGCTCGATGATGGCGTTGGTCAACGGCGTGAGGAATCGGTTCATCAGGCGCGTTAATCCTTGCGGATCGTCCTTGTAGTGTTCGGAGATAGTGGTGAATCCGCGCACATCGCTGAACAGTATGGTCATGCGGCGCTCTTCGCCGCCGAGCACCAGCTTTTCCGGCGAGCGGGCAAGCTGCTCCACCATGTGCGGCGACAGGTAGTACCCGAACGCCGAGCGGATTTGCCGGCGCTGTTTCTGCTCACGGAAATAATTCACTAATGTGAGAACGAGATAAATCAGCCAGCTCGAGATCAACGGATAAGTGAAATCGATGAGCAGGTTGTGCTCGACGAAGAGATAGAGCGACAACCCGATCAGGCCCGCGATCAAACACCCGCCGAGCACGATGACGATGCTGGCGGGTAGCATTGGGGCGGCGATAATGATCGCAACCCCGAACAAGACGGCAAGGGCGAGCTCGGCGCCGATCGCATAGTTCGGATTCACGAGATTCGACTTGCTGAGCACGCTTTCCAGAATTTGGGCATGCACTTCAACGCCCGGGATTGCGGCGTCGAGCGGCGTGGTCTTGAGATCCAACAATCCGATCGCCGAAGTGCCGATCAGGACGAGCTTCCCGGCCAGGCGATCCGGCGGCACATTGCCCTGCAATACGTCCTTTGCCGAGACGTAACGCTCTGGATCGTGACGGTTGAAATGGACCCAGAACTGGCCGTTGCGATCGGTTGGCACTTCCAGGCCAGGGACCGCAACCGACTGGACGCCGGCTTCATCGACGCGCACCAGGATCGCGCTCGATCCGGTGACGACGCGCAACATTTCCATACTCAAAGACGGCACCAGGCTGCCTTGCGCCGTCATGATCACCGGTACGCGGCGGATGATGCCGTCGCTTTCGGGATCGATTGAGAACAGCCCGCGGCCGGCGGCCGCTTGCTCGATCACGGGCACGTTGCGCAACAGGCCGGCAAAGGTCACTAGATACTGACGCGGATCAGGGCCGCGAACGGCAAAACCGGTTTGGAGCGCGGCATCCGCGGCAGTTTTGAGTTCGGGAGCGGCCGCGCCGGCCTGGCCGATTACCACACGCGAATGTCTTATGGCTTCGGCGAGCGCCTCGTCATTGCTCGGCAGGCTGTCCAGCTTGGCCCGAGTTTCGGCATCGATGTCGCGAAAGCTTCGCTCCGCGATCGCAGGCGACATGCGGTCGGGTTCTGGAAAGATGATGTCGAACCCGATCGCGACCGCGCCAAGCTTGGTGATTTGGGTAACGAGATCCGCAATCGTGGTGCGCGGCCACGGCCATTGCCCGATCGCTTTCAGGCTCGCCTCATCGATGTCGACGATAACGACCGGCCGAATCTCTTGCGGCCGCGGGCGAAGTACCTGAAAGAAATCAAACGTCCGGGTGCGCAATTCTTGCAGCGGCCGCGGATCGGCGAGCCGCAGCGGCACCAGCGCGAACAGCAAAAGCACGCAGATCGCCCGCGCCAAGCCGACCTGTTGCGCGCGGCGGATCAGGGTGTTCATCGCTGGCCGTTTCCCATCAACGCCCCAATGAGGCGCGCCATTTTATCCCGTGGCAGCCTGTAGGGGGAGCTTTATCCGCCCGTTTGTTCCGCAGACGATGCCTGGCCGCATTCGCCCGCGGAAGAAACTCGGCTATTTCTCGCGGAACGCGCGCATCAACTGATCGTGCAGGGGCTTGATCAGATAAGACATCATCGTGCGCTCGCCGGTCTCGACAAAGGCTTCGACCGGCATTCCGGGGGTCAATTTTACATCGCCGAGACGCTTGAGTTCCTGCGCCGTCATCGCGATCCGCACCAGATAGTAGCTCTGGCCGGTCCGTTGGTCGGTCGAGGTATCCGCGGCAATACGCGAGACCGTGCCGTTAATCTCCGGGGTGGTGCGGACATTAAACGATGTGAACCGCAGCACCACGGTTTGCCCCAACTGAACCTGATCGATGTCCTTGGGATCGACCTTGACCTCGACCGTCAGATTGTCGCTCTCGGGCACGATCAGCATGATCGGATCGCCGGCAGCGATCACGCCACCGACGGTATTCGCGGTCGATTGAAAGACAGTGCCGTCCTGCGGAGCGCGGATGTCGGTGCGCTTGAGCTGATCCTCGGCCGTGACTTTGCGCTCGACATATTCGCCGATCTTGCCGTCGGTTTCGCGCATCTCCTTGGCCACGTCGCTGGACAGGTCTTGATCGACTTGAATGATTTGCAGCTGGATTTCCGCAATCTTGCCTTTTGCCTCCGCGGCCTGGGCGATGATTTGACCACGCTCGCCCTCAAGGCGCGCTTCGTCGCGCTGCAGCGAGGTCAGCCGATTGAGCTGCACCAGATTTTTCTGCCACAAATCACGCACGCCCTGCAGTTCCTGCTCAGTCAGCGCGATCCCTTTGTCCTTGGCGGCCTGTTGCGCGGCGAGGCCGGATATCTGCTGCTGCAATTGGGTGATGCGTTCCTGCAACTGTTGCTTTTGGCCGAGGCGATCCTGATAGCGTAGATCGAACAACTTGCGCTCGCTTGCCAGCGCCTCCTTCACTTCCGGCTCGTCCTGCCGGTTTGCAAGCTCGGGCGGCGCCGCCATGGCGTCCGCGCCGTCGCGCTCGGCCGCGAGCCGCGCCTTGCGCGCGTAAAGTTCAATGAGGCCTTTGTTGACGATCGCCAAATTGGCGCGGGTAACGGTCTCGTCGAGGCGGATGAGGACATCGCCGGCTTTGACATGATCGCCGTCGCGCACGAAAAGTTCGCCGACGACGCCGCCGGTCGGATGCTGCACTTTCTTCACATTAGTATCGACGACAATCGAGCCCTGCGCGATAAGCGCGCCCGAGATCTGGGCTGTCGACGCCCAGCCCCCAAGTCCGATCACCAGCACACCGACCAAAATGGACCCGGCGAGAATGTGCCGACGGATCGATTCGCTGGCACCGGATGTCGGACCTGCCTGACCGAGTCCCCACGGCAAGGCAGCCGCGATCGTCCTGGCGCGGCCGGTAACAGCGCCGACCAGGCGATATAAGTCCGCGCTGAGCCTTGCGATCAACCTGCGCCTCCCTGTTCGGCGACCTTGAGCGATCGTGGCGCGCTGGCCGGCTGGATCACCCGGCTGAGCACTTCCTCTTTCGGACCGAATTGCTGCTGGCGGCCCTTCGCCATGACCAGAATATAGTCGACGCCGGCGATCGCGCTCGGCCGGTGCGCGATAACCACCGTGACGGCGCCGCGGGCGCGCAGCCCGAGGATGGCGCGGGTCAGCGCCTCATCGCCTTCGGCGTCAAGATTCGAGTTAGGCTCGTCCAGTACGACCAGGAACGGGTCGCGGTAGAGCGCGCGCGCAAGCGCGACGCGTTGCGCCTGTCCGGCCGAGAGCGCGCTGCCATGATCACCGATCACGGTGTCATAGCCTTCGGGCAGGTTGATGATGAGATCGTGGACGCCGGCCGCCTGGGCCGCCGCGACGACGGCATCCGGGTCCGGCGGATCCTCGAAACGGCAGATGTTTTGCGCCACCGTGCCGTTGAACAATTCGACGTCCTGCGGAACGTAACCGATATGCCGGCCGAGCGCTTCGGACGACCACTGATCGAGCGTCGCGCCATCGAGCCGCACTGTGCCGCGCAACGGCCGCCAGACTCCGACCAGCATGCGGGCGAGCGACGACTTGCCCGATGCGGTCGGTCCGATCACCCCCAAAGCCTTGCCGGCCGCGAGCGTGAAGTTGACGTCCTGACAGACCACCTTTTGCACCCCCGGCGGCGTCACCGCGCCGTTCTGAACGACCAGCGAACGCGACGGCGGTTTTAACGGCATCGGATCGGCCTTGGCTGGCAGGTGAGCGAGCAGTTTGGACAGGCGCTGCCAGCTTTGCCGCGCGGCGACGAAGCCGCGCCAATTGGCGATGGCGAGATCGACCGGCGCCAGAGCCCGCGCGCCTAGAATCGAGCCGGCAATAATAATGCCCGGTGTCGACTGCTGGTTGATCACCAGCCAGGCGCCGACCGCGAGAATCGCTGATTGAAGGAGCAGACGCAGAACTTTCGACGCGGCGCCAAGCCCGCCGCCGACGTCACTGGCCCGCCCACTGGTGGCGACGAAATTCCGATTGAGCTCGTGCCAATGCTTGGCGATGCGGCCGACCATGCCCATTGCGGCGATCGCCTCGGCATTGCGCCGGCTGGCTTCGAGGAGCGCATTACGCGCCACGGCGAATTGTGCCGCGCTGCGGGTCGGATGGCGCGTCTTGATCTCGGTAACGATCGTCAAAGTGACGAGAACGATGGCGCCGAACAGCGCGGTCAAGCCAATCAAGGTGTGAAACAAAAAACAAATCGCTAGATAAACCGGCATCCAAGGCAGATCAAAGAATGCCACCGGACCGCTTCCGGAAAGAAAGCTGCGCACATTATCCAGGTCGCGAATGGGCTGCGTGCCCTCGCCTTTGCCACCGATCTTTAACGGCAGGCGCACGATCGCGTCGTAGACCCGGCCGCTCATCGATTCGTCGAGGCTCTGGCCGACCCGGACCAGGATGCGGCTTCTGATCGCGTCAATCACGCCCTGTGCGGCGTACAGACCGGCAACCAACAAAAGCAGCGCGACCAGTGTCGGCACGCTTCGGCTAGGCAAAATGCGGTCATAAACTTCGAGCATGAACAGCGCGCCGGTGAGCATCAAAAGATTGCTCATGCCGCTGAAGACGGCGATCGCGACAAAGGCTCGCCGGCACGCACCGAGTGCGGCTGCAAGTTCAGAACTGGCAGGCTGCTGCTGCGCCGGATCGTACCATTGGACGCAAAACCACGCTCGGGCTGTTAAAGTCCGGCGGTCAGCCATCCTGGCTCGTCGCGGGGCATTTGCCCTCAACGCGACGATAATGGACCTAATATACCCGCATTACACGAGATTTGGGCGGGTTCACGACCCGTTAGTTAATTGGTAAGGATGGCAAACTGGCCTTTCGCCGCGGGTGAGCGCGCCCATGCGCCGGCGAGACGCTACTGCCAAGCCGCTGCAATCTAACGATTTATTACCAAATCGCGGCCGCAATAAAACGGCAATCGGCGCGCCGTCGCCGATTACTTTCGCCTATTTAGGCCCGATTTCAGAACGACGAAGCCACGGCCGGCGGTCGGGATTTTTGCCCGGCCGGCGGCTGCGGCTTCGATGAGGTTCCGATGTGCTCTGAAAAATCAGGAACGGGAGTCGAGCGAGAGCCCGATGCTGAAAGCCTTCTGGCGCGTGGCGCCTTCGGTTCTCCTCAGCTTCTTTGCAATCTGTGACGCCTTGGTCTTCTTGCGCGCCATTGTTTTCAGCTCACGGAGCTCGCTTGAAGTCCACGCGCGCCGCTTTCTCTTCCTCTTCGCCATAACACCTCCCTTTCAAGAAAAGGCAGCTTGTATCCCTAATGCGAGCAAAAGAAAAGCCGAGTGTAATAATTACTTTGTGATAATCACCCTCGGCGTTCGGTTCGCTCGCGCCAGAGCCGATTGCGAAAATCGGAACATCTATTCTGGCATCATAAAACAAAAAGTTCTTTTAGATCATTAGCGCGCATGTCGCCAGGAAGCAAATGATTCCTCGGCATCAGATGTTCGAGAAACTATCAATTCAAGAGTGATTACGATTCTTCAATCGAATGGCGGCAGTCAACATTACGGGACTTTTGATTGTCAATTTGCCAATAGCGGCGCCGAACAGCCAAACAACAAGCCACCGGCCACAGGCGAGGTCGCCGCCATCTCGGCCACGTCCGCCCTGCCGCCGCGAATCCTTAACGACCGCGGCATGGAATGCCAGGTGCAACGCCCAGTACGGCATCAGACGGGCGCCAATTGCGGTGCAAAGTGCGGCACCAGGTGGGCGCGAAATGATTGCCAGTCCCGCAGGCCAGCCGCCCAACAGCGCCGGTCCGGTAAGACATCCGGCCGGCGGCAAAATAGCCAGCTGGGGTGTGCAAAGATTCCGTTCAATGCCGCACTTGCGGGTCGCGGATGCGATCACTAATTTCGCAGGAGAGCGGATCGATCAGGGAAGCGGAATGAGTCCTTGCACGGACGAACTCAAGCTTGTCGCCCTCGACAAAGACGACATCGAGGTGGTCTCGGCCCATGTGCAGGATTCGCTTGTCAGGATCGCCGACATATTATGGCGGCCGAGCGAGCATCGCTTCGTAGTCGCGCTTAATCGCTTTGATTGGATGAGCGCCGCGGAGATTGCCAAGGTCGGCAAAATGTCCGGTATGGCGGCAGGGGCGGCGGCCAAGCCGGACTACCGGCGTTGCCGGACCGCGCTGCGCTTCGAACGCGTGCTTGCTTGCAGATGCCGCAATCTCGATCAAACCGCAAAGGACGCGCAGCTTAATCTGCTCGCGGTGGAATTCGCCGAAAGCAATTCGCCGGCCGGTATCGTGTCGCTGATTTTCTCGGGCGGCGGCGTCATTCGCCTCGAGGTCGAATGCCTCGAAGCGGAACTCGCCGATCTCGGCGAGGTGTCGGCGGCCGCGATCTGCCCCGACCATTTTGCCAGCGATACGGCCCGCGCCTGAGCGAATTTAGGCGGCGCGCGGCCGCTGGGCTGGCGGCGTGGCAAACAGCTTCATCAAAATGGCAATGACCGCAAGCGTGAGCGCGTAGACCACCACTTGCATGGCGGTCGGCTGATCGACGTAGCCGATCAGCGTGTGCAGCGCGCGGCCAATGAAGCTGGAATCCTTCAATATCCACGAAGTATTCCACACCGTTTGATCGAGCGCGGTCACGATATTGGCTTGCTCGAGAAACGCGATCGCCTGCGCGGCCATGCCGGCGGCGAGGAAGGCAATCAAAGCGCTGGTGACGCCGAACAGATAACGCGAAGGAATGCTCAGAAGTCCGAGATAGGTCAAAAGACAGACCAGCGAACCGAGCACGAGCCCGGCAAAGCCACCGGAGACCATGGCCCAGCTGCCGCCGCCCTGCGCGGCGGCGACGCCGTAGAGAAAGAGCACGACTTCGGAACCTTCGCGCAGCACTGCGACCGCAACCACGATCGCCAAGGCCAAGAGCGACTTCGAGCCGGCCACGACCGCTTCGCCCGCCGCGCGTAGCTCCTCGGCAAGTTCGCGGCCGTGCCGCGACATCCAGACATTATGCCAGGTCAGCATCACTACGGCGAAACCGAGAATGCCGGCGTTGAAGACCTCTTGGCCGGTGCCGCCGAACAATTGTGAAAGCCCACCGGTAAACAGCGCCACCACGCACGCGCCCAAGACACCGGCGCCGACGCCGCCGGAAATCCACAGTGCGCGGCCGGGCACCCCCGCAGTCACCGCCATGACGATACCGACGATCAAGCCGGCTTCGAAGACTTCGCGAAAGACGATGATCAGTGCCGCGAGCACGAGCGCCTCACACGACCATCATGGCTGCAGCAATCCCGGCAAACGCGTTCATGGCACCACCAGAACGCCCTGTGTTTCGCGATGAAAATCATCGAAGAAATTGTAGCGGCCGGGCTGCTGCGGCCGCACGCGCACCACGGCTTCCTTGCCGACCGGCACGATCTTCTCGAAATGCAGATCACCGCTCTCGAATTCCGAAGGGATCGTGTTGAGATTGGTAACGTGAATCTCGAGCGCCCGGCCGACGGGCGCATGCAGCTCGGCGGGTTCGAATTTGCCGTCTTTGATGGTCAGCGACAGCGAAACGGCGTCCTCAGCCTGCGCACCGCGTACAACCAGCGGAGCCGCCGACGCTAGCAGAACCATGGCGAGGATATGCCGCCGTTTCAACGCACCACTGCAATTGCTCATACCCGTCAAGGCGGTTCTCTGCCGTGAATGATAACCCAAAGGATGTGCACAAGGAGTTGGGTAACAACGGACTTTTTGTCAATCTAAAAGCCCAATTTTAGAATTGTTATAACTTCGCCGGACTGCTACCCAGCGCCGAAGTTTAACGAAAAGCGCGCGCTTCGGCGCCGCCAGCCTTGATGCAAATGCGATGGCCGCCCGCCTTGATATGAAATCCGGCACTTTTGCGAACGACTTTCGCGCCTTGCTGGATGCCAAGCGTGTAGCTTCCGCGGATGTCGAAGCGGCGGTGCGCGCAATCGTCGCTGACGTGGCGGCACGCGGCGACGACGCCGTCAAGGACTACACGCGCAAATTTGACCGCTGCGATCTCGACCGCACCGGTTTGCGGGTCACCGCCGTTGAGATCGCGGCAGCCATGAAATCGTGCAGTCCCGCTGCGCTCGAGGCGCTCGAACTCGCGCGTGGACGCATCGAAGCCTATCACCGCCGGCAAGTGCCGGCCGACGACCGCTATGTCGATCCGCTCGGCGTCGAGCTCGGTTCGCGCTGGACCGCGATTGAGGCAGTCGGGCTTTACGTGCCGGGGGGCAGCGCCGCCTATCCGTCGTCCGTCCTTATGAACGCGGTGCCCGCGAAGGTTGCGGGCGTACCGCGGCTGGTGATGGCGGTGCCGGCGCCCGGCGGCGAACTCAACCCGCTGGTTCTGGCGGCGGCCAAACTCGCCAGCATCGACGAAATCTTCCGCATCGGCGGCGCCCAGGCCATTGCCGCATTGGCCTACGGAACAAAAACGATTGCGCCGGTCGCCAAAATCGTTGGGCCGGGCAACGCCTATGTCGCGGCCGCCAAGCGCATGGTGTTCGGCAAGGTCGGGATTGACACCATCGCCGGCCCCTCCGAAGTCCTCATTCTCGCCGACCGGCACAGCAATCCGGACTGGATCGCCGCCGATCTTCTGGCGCAGGCGGAGCATGACGCGAGCGCGCAGGCCATTCTGATCACTGACAGCGCCGCACTTGCCGAACAAGTCGAACGCGCGGTGGCGGCGCAGCTTGCCGCCTTGCCGCGCCGCGAGGTTGCGGGTGCGTCGTGGCGCGATTACGGCGCGGTTATCGTCGTACCGGCGCTCGAACAGGCGCTGCCCCTGGTCGACGTGCTTTCCCCTGAACATGTCGAGATCGTCGCAGCCGAGCCCGAGCGGCTGGCGCAAGGCATCCGCAATGCCGGGGCAATCTTCCTAGGCCCACACACGCCGGAGGTGATCGGCGACTATGTCGCCGGTTCCAATCACGTGCTGCCGACCGCGCGCGCGGCGCGGTTCTCCTCAGGGCTGAGCGTGCTCGATTTCGTCAAACGCACCTCGATCCTCAAATGCGGCCCGGAGCAGCTTCGCGCGCTGGCCGATGCCGCCATCACGCTCGCCAACGCCGAAGGGCTCGATGCCCACGCACGTTCGCTCGCAATCCGGCTCAACCGCTGATGCCGCGGCGAGGCGCCAGCAAAGAAAATACCGGCCGGCTCGCGGCGGTGACTTTGGACGAAGCGTCGCTCGGCCGTACCAACGACGATGTCGAGCACGAGCGGCGGGTCGCGATCTACGATCTCCTCGAAAACAACAAGTTCAGGCCGGTCGGACACGAGGGCGGTCCCTACGCGCTGCAGCTCGGCATTTCCGGCAACCGGCTCGTGTTCGACATTCGCCTCACCGACAACTCGCCGGTGATCGCGCATATGCTTTCGCTGGCGCCGTTCCGCCGCGTGGTGAAAGATTATTTCGTAGTCTGCGACAGCTACTACGCGGCGATCCGCACGGCGACGCCCGACCGCATCGAGGCGCTCGATATGGCGCGGCGCGGCTTGCACGACGAGGGTTCGCAGCTGGTGATGGAGCGGCTCGAGCGCAAGGTCGAGATCGATTTCGACACCGCGCGCCGCCTGTTCACTTTAATTTCGGTCTTGCACTGGAAGGGTTAGGGTCAAAACTCATTAATGCCACGGCCGCGACGCTGGGCGATTTTTGACCGCTGGCCAGGCGCGAGGAGCGACGTGATCTACACGATCATGAGCGACGAGCAACGACGCCAGCGGCCAAAAGGACCGCGTCCCTTCGGGTCTCGCGGAATTAATGAGTTTTGACCCTCAGCGGCCGATGCCGCCGCAACCGCGCCCTCCGCTAGCGGTGCTGTTCGCCTGCGGGCTCAATTCGGTGCGCTCGCCGATTGCGGCGGCCCTGTTCGGACAGATCTTCGGACGCGCCGTCTATGTCGGCTCGGCCGGCGTGCGCAAAGGCGAGCTCGACCCGTTCGCAGTCGCAGTGATGGCGGAAATCGGGCTCGACATTTCGCGGCACAAGCCGCTGACCTTCGAAGAATTAGACGAATGGGAGGGGCTCAATTTCGATCTCATCGTCTCGCTCGCGCCGGAGGCGCATCACCGGGCGCTCGAATTGACCCGCACCAATGCGGTTGACGTGGAATATTGGCCGACCGCCGATCCGACCGCAGTGGAAGGCAGCCGCGAGCAGCGGCTTGAGGCCTATCGGCAAGTGCGCGACCAGATTCTGGCGCGTATTCGCGAACGTTTCATTCCCCGTGGTCCCGGCAATGAATGAAACTGGCGTAATTCGGCGAATACTCTTCAACGCTGTTGTGATGGGGCGTGCCATCCGCTAGTGTCCCGACCCCGAAGTTCGTAAGCATTTGCGGATGCGAACTTCGGGTTCGCGGTACTAGTGTCCGCCACAAATTCGGCCGGCTGCAAACAAGCCTGGCCGGGGCGACAATCGATTTTTCGGAAAGCGAATGACGAAGGAAGAACTGTTGGAATTTCCCGGCGTGGTGACG
>JBPYFG010000337.1:0-8985 GCA_051986365.1 Xanthobacteraceae bacterium | reverse complement strand
GGACGCCGACTAGCACCGCGGCAACCATGCCGAGCCCCACAGCCGTAGCCGTACCGTTTTCGGGTTAGCCGGATTTGACTGGAAATGACTATGCGTCCGACGCGCCAGTGCTATCACGCTTGTCAAGTGAAACGGCGCGTGACATCTCACCGAAGCAGGCGGCACTCGCCATCAGCGACGACCAGAACGCGACCCACAGCAGGGCAGGCATGACCTTCTCCTCCTCTGCGGGTTGGGGTCACCTGAACGCCAGCCATTTAACGTTCAAGCGTCAGCCTAGTTCCGGCGGTTTATTTGCTCGAGGAAAAAGATGAATCAACACACAGAACAAAAAATCGGTGTCGTCGGTGGCGGCCTGATGGGCCACGGCATCGCTTATTTGTTCGCTGCGGCTGGTCATCACGTCAATGTGTTTGAACCTTTTTCCGACCTGCGCAACTCGCTGCCGCAGCGCTTGCTATCGATTGTCGAGTTGCTCGGTGACGATCCGCGGCTGTTGACGCGAATTGCAGCGCATGACTCGCTTGCTGCCGCGATGCGCGGCGCAGACTGGGTTTTTGAAGCGGCGCCGGAGAAACTGCAGCTCAAACAGGAAATCTTCGCCGCGATTGAAAAGCTAGTCGCGCCATCGACCATCCTCGCCAGCAACAGTTCGGCAATTCCTTCGACCGAGATCGGTCGGCATCTCAAAAATCGTGAACGGGTGGTCGGCACGCATTTTTGGAATCCACCGCATCTGGTGCCGCTGGTCGAAGTGATTCAAAACGAAGCGACCAGCGGCGAGGTCGTGGAGCGAACCATGCGACTGCTGCGTCAGGCCGGAAAAGTGCCGGTGCATGTCCGCCGCGACATTCCGGGGTTCGTCGGCAACCGGCTTCAGCACGCGATGAAACGCGAGGCCATCGCGCTGGTCGCAGCCGGAGTTTGCGATGCCGAGACGATCGACACGGTCGTGCGCGAAGGTTTCGGCGCGCGCACCGCGGTGCTCGGGCCAATGGAGCAAGCGGACCTGGTCGGCCTCGATCTTCAGCTCGACGTCGCCGAGGTGCTCTATAGCGACCTTGACCGCACCGCGGGGCCGCATCCGTTCCTGCGCGACAAGGTCAAGGCCGGCAAGCTTGGCATGAAAACCGGCGAGGGTTTTCGCAAATGGACTGCGAAAGAAGCCGATGCGGTGCGCAGCCGGCTATCGCGCTTTCTCGCCGAACAGGCCAAGGCGCGAAAGCAAAGCGCATCGCACGCGGACGAGCGGACGGCATAGCAGCGCGAGCAGATTTGTCCGCTCGCGGAATTTGCGTCACGCGAGGTGTTCTTGACCCGGCGAAAGACGAAGTGGAAGATGTTCGCCTAAAGCTGCGCCTTGCGGATCGGAGGAGGCCGCGGCGCGCCGTCAATGCCGCGCCGTCAATGCCGCTATCTGTCCACGCGGCCTAGCGAGATAAAATCAAGGAAGTGTGACCAGGGGAGAAGCTTAAACATGCCGAAGCTCGTAAAGCCAGTACGCCGTCGCACGTTCATTCAGGCGAGTCTTGCGCTCGGCGCCAGTCAAGTCATTGGCGCGCCGTTCATCCTCACCGCGCGCGGCGACGAACCAGTGAAAATCGGGATGGTCAATCCGCTCACCGGTGTGCTGGCAGCCCTGGCGCAAAGCGAGGTGGACGGCGCCAAATATGCCGAGGCCGAAATCAACAAAAAGGGCGGCATCCTCAGCCGGCCGGTTCAGCTTCTCATCGAGGACTCGGCCAACGACGTCGGCACCGGTGTGCAGAAGACGCGCAAATTGATCGACCGCGACAATGTCAATGTGATCCTCGGCGACGTGAACTCCGGCATTGCTTATGCAATGTCGCAGGTGACCAACGAGAAGAAAGTATTTCACATCGTGCCGGGCGGCCACACCGATCCGATCACCGGCACCAATTGCAAATGGAACGTGTTCCGCGTTTGCAATACGACGACCATGGATGCGAGTGCCATTACGCCCGAACTGGTCAAGCGGTTCGGCAAGAAATGGTTCTTCATTACGCCCGATTATGCCTATGGCCACACCTTGCAGGAGGCCTTCGTCAAGGCGCTGAACAAAGCGGGCGGCAGCTATGATGGCGATATGCTGCCGATCAACAACACCGATTTCTCGGGCACCCTGATCAAAGCGAAGGCTTACAAACCCAATGTACTCCTCAACAATATGGGCGGGCTCACGCAGATCAATTGTATGAAACAATTCACCCAGTTCGGCATGCAGAAGGAAATGGCGCTCGGCGGCGCGCTGTTCGAGCTGGAAAGCGTCAAGGGCTGTCCACCGGAGGCGCAGACCGGATGGTGGACTATGGAGTGGTGGTGGAATCAGCCCAACGTGCCCGAAGTCGTGAAATTCGTCGGCGACTATCGCGCCACCGTGAAGAAGACGCCATCGGCGCGCGATTGGTTCGGTTATGTGTCCATGCATTCAGTACGGCTCGCCGCGGAGAAGGCAAAATCGCTCGACGGGCCGAAGCTCGCGGCGGCGCTGGAAGATCTGGAGCTGCCGCCCGACGTCGCTTTACAGCCGGGCAAGGTGCGTTATCGCGCCGGCGACCACGAACTCATGCCGAATATTTTCGTCGGCGATGTTCACACTCCCAAATCCGGACCTGAGGACGTGTTCACGGTTGCAGCTTTGGTGTCCGGCGAAGAAGCTGCTGGTTCGGTAGCGGACACCGGTTGCAAGATGGTGCAGCCGACGTGATGTTCGGACTTAGATTCGGGACTTGGGTTTAGGCTTGGAGCGAGCCAATTTTGTTCTCGTGCCTGGGCCGGATGTGGCGAAGTAGTCCAGCGACGACGGAGTGCTTCGTCGCATTGGGATCCCGCATGAGGTGAAGGGGGCGGGACGGCGCAAAGGGGGGTCGATGGCGCAAGTCATTCTATTCAACGTCACCAACGGGCTGATCATCGGCGCCTTCTACGTGCTGATGGCGCTCGGACTTTCGCTCATTCTCAATTTGAGCAACGTCATCAACTTCGCTCACGGCAATTTCCTGGCGCTCGGCGGTTATCTCGCCTTCACGCTGTCGCCGGTTCTGGGCTATTGGGGCGCGCTCTTAATCTCGCCGCTGCTCACCGCGCTGATCGGCGTGATTGTCGAGCGGCTGATGATCCGGCGAATTTACAATCGCGATCCGGTCTACAGCCTGCTCCTGACTTTCGGGCTCGCTTTCGTGCTGCAAGACGGCGCGCGCTATATCTGGGGTCCCAACGGCCTGCCGATGGGATTGCCGGCGGTATTGGCGCAACCGGTCACCTCTACCTTGTTTTTCATCACCTGGTACCGCGTGTTCATGGTGGCGATCGTCATTGTCACGGTGATCGGCCTATTCGCCTTCCTGCGCTATTCGCGCGTCGGTCTGCGGATTCGCGCCGGCACCTTCGATCTGGAAACGGTGGCGACGCTCGGCGTCAATGTCCGGCATTTGCGCACGCTCAATTTCGCTGTCGGCTGTCTCTTGGCCGGCTTGAGCGGCGTTCTTGCCGCCGGTCAGATCGGGCTTAATCCGAACATGGGCGACGAGCTTTTGATGCCGAGCTTCATCGCCATCATTGTCGGCGGTGTCGGCAGCCTGATCGGCACCTTGTTCGGCGGATTGCTGATCGGCATGGCGGCGGCTTTGACCACGGTCTTTTATCCGGCCGCGAGCGAGGCCGTGATCTACGCGATCATGATGGCGGTGCTGTTGTTGCGTCCGCGCGGGCTGATCGGCGAAGAAGGCATGATGTCATGAGCACCGCCGTCGTCGCCGCGGGCGAGGATCGCAGCGTCAGCCGTAAGACCCTGATGCTGGTCGCGATATGGGCCGCGCTCCTGACAGTGCCGCTGTGGCTGCCGCTCCTTGGCGGCTATACCGCGCTGGCCGGACGCGTCTTGGTGTTCGGGCTCGCCGCCATGGGGCTCAATATGCTGCTTGGCTTCACCGGCGTGCTGAGCTTTGGGCATGCGGCCTATTTCGGGCTTGGCGCCTATGGCGCCGGACTGACATTGCGCTATCTGGCGCATTCGACTCCACTGGCAATCGCCGCCGGCACGCTGCTCGGAGGATTGGCCGGCACTTTGTTCGGACTTCTGATCGTGCGCCGCCGCGGCGTCTATTTCGCGATGTGCACCATCGCCTTTGGCCAGCTGTGGTATTACCTCGCTTACAGCTGGAACGGAGTCACCGGCGGATTCGACGGCCTGCGCGATTTCCATCGCGAGGCGATCGGAATTCCCCCATTCGTTCTCGACATCACCGAAGGTGGCACGGCCTTCTATTACTTTCTGCTGGCGATCTTCGCCGCCGCGGTCGGCTTGATGGGCTTTCTGTTGGGCTCGCCATTTGGCCGCACGCTGCTGGCGATCCGCGAGAACGAGCGGCGGGCGCGATTCCTCGGCATCCCGATCGAGCGCCACGTCTGGCTGTCGTTCTCGATCTCCTGTTTCTTCACTGCTCTTGCCGGCACACTTTATGCCTTGCTCAACAATTTCGCCGATCCGCTGACCCTGCATTATTCTTTGTCAGGCTATTTTGTGGTCATGACGGTGATCGGCGGCATGCGCACCTTCTGGGGACCGCTTCTCGGCGCGGCGGTGTTTGTGATGCTGCAGGACTACATCTCATCGATGACGGTGAACTGGATGTCCTTCGTCGGAGTCATCTTTATTCTGGTCGTGCTGTTTTTCCCGCGTGGGCTCCTTGGCATGATCCGGCGGCGTGTTGCAGCCTGAGCCCAGCACGGTAAGCGAGGCTCGCATGATCACATCGCGGCGGCAGATTTGGCGATGCGCTATCGGCGCCGTCGCGTTGCCGCTCGCTTCGCAACCGTTCGGGTCGCGCCTCGCCGCCGCGCCGAACTATCCCACCCGACCGGTGCACGTCGTCGTCACCGTTCCGGCCGGAGGCTCGCCTGATATCGTGGCGCGCTTGCTTGGCCAGTGGCTTTCCGAGCATCTGGCGCAGCCGTTCATGATCGAGAACCGGCCGGGCGCCAGCGCCAATATCGGCACCGAATACGTCGTGCGAGCCGCCCCCGATGGCCACACGCTGCTCGTCGCCATGTCGGCCAATGCCATCAATGCGTCGCTTTACCCAACCCTGAATTACAACTTCATCCGCGATATTGTGCCGGTCGCGCTGATCGGCGGTATCCCGCTGGTGCTGGTCGCAACTCCCTCGCTGCCGGCCAAAACCGTCCCCGAATTGATCGCTTACGCCAAAGCCAATCCCGGCAAGATCAATATGGCGAGCGCAGGCAAGGGGACGCCACTCGATGTCGCCGGCGAGCTTTTCAAGATGATGGCCGGCGTCGAGGTCGTCAGCGTGACCTATCAGGGCGAATCGCCGGCGATCCCGGATTTGCTCAGCGGCCAGATGCAGATCATGTTCGGCGTGGTGCCGGCCTCGCTCGGTTATATCAAGAGCGGCCGGTTGCGGGCGCTCGCCGTAACGGCGGCGGCACGCCAAGGAGTCTTGCCCGACGTGCCGGCAATGTCTGAGTTTCTGCCGGGCTTCGAGGCCGTCGGCTGGTATGGCATCGCGGCGCCGAAGAATACGCCGCCTGAGATTGTCGACCTCCTCAACAAACAGATTAATGACGCGTTGCGCGATCCTGAAATCAAAAAGCGGCTCGCTGAATTGGGCGTCGGCCACGGCGGCGGTTCGCCCAGCGACTTCGCCGCCTTCATCGCTGCCGAAACCGAGAAGTGGGCGAAGGTAGTGAAATTCGCCGGCAGTAAGGCGACCGGCTTACCGGTAAAATAACTTTGGCCGTCTTTGCCACAGGGGTGGCTGCCGCCGGCAAAGCGCATGCCACGTGGGCAAAATCGTTCACGCGCGATGCCCAGGCACAACCAGTAGCGCAGACGATTTTGTCCACCCTACGATTGACTGGCGAACGCCTAAACCAATGGACGGTGGATAAAGACTAAGAGCTAATTGAGCGCGTTGGCTGCGGTCGTAACGTCGCGACTGTCAAGCTAGGCGGCTACCCCATCCCCCGACACCCCTGGCCGCTCGGCTTGCAAACCAGAGGCCGCCTCTCTGAGACGGCCTCTTTTAGTTTGGCGAGCGCAATCAGCGCTTGCCCGGAGGCCGGTACGCACTCGCCGCGCCGGCAGCCCGTTCGGCGATGCCTTTGAACTCCGCGCCGGTCCAAGCCCTTGCAGTGCTGATATTGGAAACCGTACCCGTGGCTGACACCGCCAGCAGCGAGGCGATAACTGATTCAGCCTCGTTAGCTTCCGAAATGAGGAGGAAGTCCGCTTCGCCGGTTGTGAAGTAAAAGCTGATGACTTTACCGCCGGCTGCTTCAACCACTTTCCGCACGGCTGTTTCGCGATCCTCCGGTGCGCCGAGCAGTCCCTTGAGGTAGTCGTGTGTGAGCCGTCCACGCGTGACCAGTCTGATCATGGATACCTCCCTTATGCGGCAGGGTCGAACGTGGAAAATATGATTCACACGATCCTAAATGTGCGTCTTTGATCTAAATCATGCTCACCAGTCGACAAGCGCAGGGTGGACATCCGGCGGGCTGATCGAACCTAACAAACAGAAGGGCCGCCCGCGGCGGCCCTTTGTTGTTCCGGGTGCTCTTTTGAATAAATCGATTTCATCTACCAGCGCCGATATCCATTCCCCCAGGGGCCATAACCAGAGGCGTAATCCGCCGGGTAACCTCGCCAGTATGGTCCGCGCACGTAATAGGGGCCCGGCACGACCACATAAGGCGGCGGCGCATATTCGTAATAGGGGGCAGGCGGCGGATAGCCGTAGGCGACGGGGGGCGGCGGCGCGTAACCGTAGCTCTCGTCGGCGGGCGGCGGGCCGTACGCTTGGGGCGGCGGCGCTTGGTATTGCTCCTGCGGGTACGACATGTCGGCGGCTTTCGCCACATCAAGTCCGGTCCAGCCCAGTGCGAAGGCGGCGGCCAGCGATACCTTCATGAACTTTCGCATTTGCTTGCTCCTGACGCTTGCCTCCTGAGCCCCGGCCAATCGTATGAAAGCGTGTGCCTCCTGAGCCCCGGCCAATCGTATGAAAGCGTGGCGGCGGAATTGCAGCGCCGCAACGGCGGATTTCGGCAAATCAGGCAACGGTTATTCAGAAAGCCTAGGGTGGGCATCGCGCCGGCAATGCGCGACGCGTGAGCAAATGGTTAACGCGGATGCCCACGCAGAACCAATAGCGCAGACGATTTTTGTCCACCTTACGATTAATACTAAGCAAGTCGCGTTAATACGGCAGGCCCACATAATTCTCCGCGAACGCCGTGGCCGCGGCCTTGGATCGGAACAAATAATCGAGTTCGGCGAGCTGCAGCTGATGATCGAACGGATTATCGGAAATGCGGTGCAGCGTCATGGTCATCCACCATGAAAAGCGTTCCGCCTTCCAGACCCGCGCTAGCGCGTGCGCCGAATAATGATCGAGGCTAGCGTCGGATTTGTCCTCATAATGTTCGATCAAAGCGCGCGACAGATAGCGCACGTCGCTCGCCGCGAGATTAAGACCCTTGGCGCCGGTCGGCGGCACGATGTGAGCGGCGTCGCCGGCGAGAAACAAACGCCCGAACCGCATCGGTTCGGCCACGAAGCTGCGCAGCGGCGCGATGCTCTTTTCGATCGAGGGTCCAGTCACCAGGCGCTCGCGTGCATCGTCGTCGAGCCGCGGCTTGAGCTCCTCCCAGAACCGCTCGTCCGGCCAGGATTCGAGGTCTTCGGCCAGGCTGCACTGCAAGTAGTAGCGGCTGCGCGTCGGCGAGCGCATCGAGCACAGCGCGAAACCAAGCGAATGGCGGACGTAAATCAGTTCCTCGGAAACCGGCGGCGTATCCGACAGGATGCCAAGCCAGCCCAGCGGATAGACCCGCTCGTAGGAACTGATCGCGCGCGCCGGCACACTCTTGCGGCTGACGCCGTGAAAGCCGTCGCAGCCGGCGATGAAGTCGCACGCGATCTCGTGGCTGTTGCCGCCGGCGCGATAGGTCACGCGCGGCCGATCACCGGAAATGTTGTGCAAGCTCACGTCCTGGGCCGAATAGACGGTCGGCGCACTGGCGCTGGCGCGGCCGTCCATGAGGTCTTTGGTGATTTCGGTCTGGCCGTAGACCATGACGGTCTTACCGGTCAGCTCCTTGAACGACAGGCGATGGAGCGCGCCGTCGACGCAAATCTGCACGCCCTCGTGGATGAGACCATCGGCGTGCATCCGCTCGCCGACGCCGGCCTCGGTCAACAGATCCATCGTGACCTGTTCGATGACGCCAGCGCGCACGCGGCCGAGCACATGGTCGGCGGTCTGCCGCTCCAGGATGATATTGTCGATGCCGTGACGCTGGAGGAGCTGACCGAGTAACAGTCCGGCCGGGCCGGCGCCGATAATGACAACCTGTGTTCTCATCGCTGAAAGCGTGCTGCCTCGAGGGCGGGATTAGCTGAGTTCCGGCAAAATATCACACGCCTCGGCATAGCCGGCGAGATCGTACTTTCGCCACCTTTCGGCGAGCAGGTGTCCACGCAGGTCGAGACTTGGATTGCGCCAGGCGGCGGCCTATCACGTCAGCAAATTCACCCGCGCAAAAAGTCGCTAAACCGAGAGGATATCCATGCGGATCGTTCACCTGGCCGGCACCGTTGTGTTGCTCGCCCTGCTGTTTTGTCGTCCCGACGGCGCATCCGCCCAGGGCAGCGATGCCGCCCGCCAGGCGTGCACGCCCGATGCGATGCGGCTTTGTTCCGATGTCATTCCCGACGTGGCCAGGGTCACCGCCTGCATGAAAGCGAAGTACTCGCAGCTCAGCCCATCTTGCCGCGTCGCCATGCGCGGCGAGCCGTCCCGCGGGCGCCATCACGGGCATTACCACGGGTACTACCATCATCACTATCATCACTGACACCACGCCTGCGACTGGGCGTCGCGACCGCAAGCCGCGGCTTGAGCGGCAGCGCCGGAAAGTGCCATTGTGCCAGGTGAA
>JBPYFG010000336.1:0-3113 GCA_051986365.1 Xanthobacteraceae bacterium | reverse complement strand
TCAGCCGCAGCCGTTCGCTGTAGAGCTGCGATGAGTCGGTGGTATAGGCGTCGCAGCGACTGCTGTCATAGGCCTTGACCGCTTCGTCGGCCGTTGCAAAGGTCACCGTCTTCAATGACATGTTATTCGCGCGGAAATAATCTGCGAGATTGAGTTCCGTGGTGGTGCCCTGCTGCACGCAAACCGCAGCGTCGTTGAGTTCGAGTGCGGAATTTACTTTCAGCGACTTGCGGACCATGAAGCCCTGGCCGTCATAAAAATTCACGGCGGCAAAGTCGAGCCCGAGCGTCGTGTCGCGCGACATCGTCCAGGTGGTGTTGCGCGCCAATACGTCGACTTCACCGGATTGCAGCGCGGTAAAACGGTTTTGCGCCGTCAGCGGCACAAATTTCACTTTGGTCGCATCGTTGAAGATTGCCGCGGCAATGGCGCGGCAGTAATCGACATCGAATCCGGTCCAATTGCCTTGTGGATCCGGAGCGCCGAATCCGGCGACGACGCCGTTTGCGCCGCAGACGAGCTGACCGCGATCTTGAACCGCCTTGAGCGTTTGCGCGGATGCCGCCTGCGTGATCAACGCAAGCATGGTTGCAATAGCGAAAGCTGTAGCTAAACGTTTCATGATCAGCCCTTTCAAGGAGGCGCGCGGGCCCCGATCCCAGCGTGCGTGGCTTGTTACCCGTCCACGGTCATCTGAGAACGATCGCACTGTGAGGTCAAGGGGTTGACGAACCGGCAGAATGGCCGGAAATGGCCAGCCAAAGGATGACTTGCCAGGCCGGCGGGCGGCCGAATTCGGCCGACGAGGCACGCGAAGGAAGCGGATGAACGACAAATCGAAAGAAACGCCGCGGCCGCGGCAGCCCGATACCAAGATCGTTACCGGCGGCCGCGATCCGACGTCGTATCACGGGTTCGTCAATCCGCCGGTCTATCACGCTTCGACCGTGCTCTATCCGAGCGCCGAGGATTTTCTCGCCCATCGCGCGCGTTATCAATATGGGCGGCGCGGCACGCCGACCACGGAAGCCCTCGAACTCGCACTGCAGGAGCTGGAAGGATCGCAATGCGCCGGCGTTTCGCTGCTGCCGTCAGGGCTCGCGGCAATCTCCAGCGCATTTCTGGCCATCGTGCATGCCGGCGATCACGTGCTGATTACCGATAGCGCCTATGGACCGACACGTATTTTTTGCGACCAGATTCTGACGCGGCTCGGCGTAACCGTTACTTATTACGACCCGCTGATCGGAGCCGGCATCGGTGAATTGATCGGCCCGAATACGCGCCTCGTCTACCTGGAATCGCCGGGCTCATTGAGCTTCGAAATGCAGGACACCGCGGCGATCGCCAAGGTCGCCCATGGCAAAAATGCGTTGGTCCTGGCGGATAACACCTGGGCGACGCCGCTTTATTTTCGTCCGCTCGACCATGGCGTCGACATGGTGATTCAAGCTGGGACCAAATATATCGGCGGCCACTCCGATCTCATGCTCGGTACGGTATCGGCAAACGCGGCCACTGTTGCGCGGCTGAAGAACACCGTGCGTTATACCGGGCAATGCGAAGGCCCGGATGATGTTTATCTCGGATTGCGCGGCTTGCGCACTCTGGCGATACGACTTGAACGGCATCAAAAATCGGGACTTGCGGTGGCACACTGGCTCGAACAACGGCCGGAAGTGTTGCGCTTGTTGCATCCGGCGCTGCCGAGCCATCCCGGCCATGCGATATGGAAACGCGATTTCTCGGGCGCCTCCGGCTTGTTCAGCATGGTGCTCAAGCCGGTGCCGCAAAAAGCCTATTACGCCTTTCTCGACTCTCTCGAACTGTTCGGCATCGGCGCCTCATGGGGCGGCTATGAGAGCTTGGCGATTCCGTTCGATTGCGCGCCGCTTCGCACCGCGACGCGCTGGCAGCCCGGTGGACCGACCGTGCGATTCCATATCGGGCTTGAGGCGGTCGATGATCTGATCGCCGATCTCGAGCGCGGCTTTGCGGCGCTTGCCGCGGCCGCGCGGACGTAGGTGGCGATATCGGATGATGCGAGTCACACCGCAGAAACGGTGGGTTTGCGGTCGCGCAGCACGAAATGAAGATTGCGCAGATAAACGAACACGCCGAATGCCTGGCCGGCGATGAAAACGATGTCTCTGCGGTAGAGCGCATAGACCAGCAGCAACAGCCCGCCGCCGATCGAGAACAGCCAAAACGCCAGGGGAATGACGCTGCGGCCAGCGCGCTCGGAAGCGATCCACTGGACCAGGAAGCGCATCGTGAACAGCGCCTGGGCCGCAAACCCGAGCAACACCCACCAATCGATCCTGGTGACGAAAACGTCGGTCAGATACGCGCCGATCGCGTGCGACATCTCAATGAGCAAGAGTGACCTCCACCGATTGGGGAATGTGTTTTTTGCGGCGAATGAGCCACCACACGCCGAACAGATCGACCATGCCGATCCACAGCCGATCCCAAAAGCCATAATTCGATGTGCCGTGTCGGCGTGGTCGGTCGACGACCTCGACGTAAACGATGTCGAGACCTTCACGCCGGACCAGCGCCGGCAGAAACCGATGCAGCCCATCGAAGTACGGCAGCGATAGAAACAGATCGCGGCGGAACGCTTTTAGCCCGCAGCCCGTATCGCGCGTGCCGTCCTTGAGCACCGTGCTGCGGATCGCGTTGGCGATCCGCGATTGCAACTTCTTAAATGGCGTCGCCTTGCGGCCGACACGCTGACCGGCGACCAGTCCAACGCGCGGACTGCCGAATGCGGCGATCAGTGCGGGTATGAAGGCCGGATCGTTCTGTCCGTCGCCATCGATTGTCACGATAAGCTCGGCACGTGCCATGGCAACCCCGGTGCGGATGGCGGCGGATTGCCCGCAGGAGCTCTGGTGCCGGATTTGCCGCAGCCACGAGCGCTCGCGCATCTGCCCGCGCAGCTCCGGCTCGGTCGCATCGGTCGAGCCATCGTTCACATAGACGATCTCGAATGCGCGGCCGACCAAGGCTGCGGCGATTTCAGCGACCAAGGGCGCGATATTCCCAGACTCGTTCTTTACCGGCACAACGACGGAAACCATGGGCTGATCACCGCCACTCTGTTGCGC
>JBPYFG010000335.1:0-3074 GCA_051986365.1 Xanthobacteraceae bacterium | reverse complement strand
ACGCTCGATCAGGCCAAGCGGGTGATGGCCGCGGCGGAGCTGGAAGCGGCAAAAAATTCCTGGATCGTCGCCATCACCATTCTCGACAGCGGCGGCAACATGGTCATGTTCCACAAGGCCGACAACGTGCAGCTCTCGGCGATCACCACCTCCGCGGGCAAGGCGCGCACCGCGCTCGAATTCAAGCTGCCGAGCAAGGCGCTCGATGACGCCATCGCCGCCGGCGGCGCCGGCATGCGGCTATTGGCGCTGAAGGACATCACGCCGCTGCAAGGCGGCCTTCTCATCCTGCTCGACGGCAAGATCGCCGGCGCCATCGGCGTCTCCGGCGCGCTCTCGGCGCAGGACGATCAGGTCGCCAAAGCCGGCGCCGACGTGCTGGCGAAGGGGATGTAGGGCGAGGCGGGTCAGGGGCAGCTACAACTGCCTCGCCAGGAACGCCTGTGCCTTCTTACGAGTCGCAAAACGCCCTAGTTCGCGATAGTCGGCACAGTGCTCCGCGGTCTTGGGGGACCGCAGGACCACGAAATCGCTGCCATCTTGCTCAATAACCGTTGTCAGATCATCCGCGCCGTACGGCGACATATGCCGTGCGCCGCAATCAGGGCAATCGTCGTCGCACATGCAAGACCACCGATCTTCCCATTCGCTATCGCAACGAGCACATTTGTAATAATTCCGGTACCAAGCCACGTTGTCGGCCCTCATTCAATCTTTCGATCGCAGGCGATAATACCCGCGAGAAATAAAATCGAGATAACCGCGATCGCGCAAAAACTGCAACTGCTGACGGATTTTTGGCTTCACGTTTCTATTTTCGGGATAGAGATGAGCTAATCGTTTCTCAAAAGCATATACATCATCAATTTGAAACTCGGGTTTCCCAATCGCTTCGACGCATTTCATGACCTCGATCAGCCATCCTCTCGCTGTCTGGCTTTGATCGCGCAAAAAGAGCGTCTTTTTCCACTGCGTAAGCACCAAGTCCCTAGGCTCCACTCGGCCATCGCGGACGAAGTAAATTTTGCCAGATTGCGGAATCTTGTTGAGCAAGATGTGCGAGCCAATCCACCCGGCTCGTCTTGTCGTGGTCGCCAAAGGTTTCCGCGCTTCAATGATGTCACGCACGAAAAAATGTTTTGGAACGACAAAAAGTTCCGCACTCCGAATTGCTTGAGATCGTAATTTAAAAGAAAAAGGCTCGGATTATTGTCTGTGGCCAGTCGCTCACATTTGGTTCTAAAGGAACCGTCAAGTACTTTGTTTCCGAAAATGCTCTTTTGACTTTTTAGCTCATACTCTTCTTTGCATGAGCCGCAGAAAAAATCTGCGACGGGACTGTTATTGGGAAATGGGATTAGTGTTGGACAGCCGCAGTTCGGGCAATAAACCGAGTTACGTACCCAATGCTCGGTAAACGAGCGGGCGCTCTGTGAGCCGCTCGTGTATAATCTTTGAGGCTCTTCAAAGCCGAGTTTCACAATTGCGATATAGCACGTCCAGACGAGTCATGGCCGGGCTTGTCCCGGCCATCCACGGATTGCTCGAAGTGATTTGAAGTCGTGGATACCCGGCATGAAGCCGGGCATGACGAGAAGAAAACGTCTACCTTCGCCTCGGCTTCCAGCCGCCGCGCATGCCGGGGCGGCCCAGCGTGGAGCGCGGGCCGGAGGCAGATTCATCTTTCGCTGGCGCGAATTCATCAACTGTAGGTTTCGGCTGGTTGCGCCGCGATGTGCCCGGCCGGTGTGGCGCGACCTCGTGATGGCGCGCGATGCCCATTTCGTCGAGCGTGGGCTTGTGGATTCTGGTCACCCCGCCCCGCGCGCTTTCGCGCTGTGCGCTTCGGCGCGGCGACCCTCCAGCTCCAGGGGAGGGTAAAAATTTCGCCGTCGGATCGTCGATCACCGCGAGCTCGGTTGATCGCAGCCGCTTGATCTCGTCGCGCAGCCGCGCCGCTTCCTCGAAATCGAGATCGGCGGCGGCGGCGCGCATGCGGGTTTCGAGATCGGCAATCACCGCCTCGAAATTATGACCGATGGTGGCGGCCTCGGCGAACTCGCCTTCGCCGGCGCCGGTCGCGATCAGCACATGGTCGCGCTCATAGACGCTGTCGAGAATGTCGGCGATGCCCTTGCGCACGCTTTCCGGCGTGATCCCGTTCGCGGTGTTGAATTCCTTTTGCTTGTCGCGGCGGCGCTCGGTCTCGGCGATCGCGCGCTCCATCGAGCCGGTGAGACCATCGGCGTAAAGGACGACGCGGCCGTCGATATTACGCGCGGCGCGGCCGATGGTCTGAATGAGGCTGGTCTCGCTGCGCAGAAAACCTTCCTTGTCGGCGTCGAGAATGGCGACCAGCGCGCATTCCGGAATATCAAGGCCTTCGCGCAAAAGATTGATGCCGACCAGCGCGTCGAAGGCGCCAAGCCGTAGATCGCGGATGATCTCGATGCGTTCGATCGTGTCGATGTCGGAATGCATGTAGCGGACGCGGATGCCCTGCTCATGCAGATATTCGGTCAGGTCCTCGGCCATGCGCTTGGTGAGCACCGTGACCAAGGCGCGATAGCCGCTTTGCGCCACGGCGCGAACCTCGCCGACCAGATCGTCGACCTGGGTGCGCGCTGGACGCACATCCACCGGCGGATCGATCAGTCCGGTCGGCCGGATCACCTGCTCGGTGAACACGCCGCCGGATTCATTGAGCTCCCACGGCCCGGGCGTCGCGGAGACGCACAAAGTCTGCGGCCGCATCGCGTCCCATTCCTCAAAGCGCAGCGGCCGATTGTCCATGCAGGAGGGCAGGCGGAAGCCGTATTCGGCGAGAGTCGCCTTGCGGCGGAAGTCGCCGCGATACATGCCGCCGAGCTGCGGAACGGTGACATGGCTCTCGTCGACAAATACCAGCGCATTGTCCGGGACATATTCGAACAAAGTCGGCGGCGGCTCGCCGGGCTTGCGGCCGGTGAGATAACGCGAATAATTTTCGATGCCGGCGCAGCTGCCGGTCGCTTCCATCATTTCCAGATCGTAGAGCGTGCGCTGTTCGAGCCGCTGCGCTTCGAGGAGCCGCC
>JBPYFG010000334.1:0-9807 GCA_051986365.1 Xanthobacteraceae bacterium | reverse complement strand
AGGGTTGCAGTCCCCCCTGGTTGCGGGCGGAGGCGGGTTTCTAACCCCACTGCAAAAGTATATCTACAATCCTACCTACAAATGATACCGAGAAGGTATTGGAACCGTCGGGGACGGTCAAGAGGGCAAGTTCAATAAAATCGGGGATTTCTCACTGTCATGAGCGACATTGAGAAGGGTCTAAAAGCTAAATTACCAGAGAGCGGGTCCGATCGCAACGGCCGGCTGCTGGCCTACGCCTATACGCTTCGAGACGGTGATGAGTTCTTGTTGCAGCGAGAACTCGTGGCCGAGGGATTTGCCCGGGTCAGCGCCCGCATCGCAGGTTCCTGCGCCGGGCACCTCCTGGACCGTGAGAAGGTGGCCCGCGAGGCTAAACTTGGCCTATGGGCCGATCCGTATTATGAGGTGCTCGACGCTGAGATGCCAAAAGACGCGCTGGCGCACCGAGGCCGATTTGCGCTGGTCGAAGGCAAAGTAGCGTCCGTGCGCGAAAGTGGGCCAACAATCTACGTGAATTTCGGCCGGCGGCGGATCGGGGACATTACGGTTACGATCCTGAAACGAAACGAGCGCAGTTTCGCTGCGGCCGGCCTTGATTTGAAGAGCCTGGCTGGCCGACGCATCAGGGTTCGCGGCTGGATCGAGGCGCGTGGTGGCGAACGCGCCTGGATCGAGGCCGAGCGCCCGGCGCAAATCGAGATCGCGGACTGATCGCTCGGCGACAAGATCGCATAGCGGGGCAGGTTGGGTGATTTGGACGACTAGGTGACGTGGTGGGACGGGGACGGTTCGAGCTCATGACCTGCAGGCTCGGCAGAGCGGCCGCGCTGCTTGGCGGTCTGTTGCTTGCCGCCTGCACGGCTTCATCGTCCGCCTATGCTCCGCAAACGATTGCCTCGGCGCCGGCAAAAATGGCCGACACGCCGATGGCGCCGGACGTGCTGCGCGAGCATCAACGTATTCTCGCCGCCTATGGCGGCATTTACAATGAAGCGCGGCTGCAAGCGCTGATCGAGCAAACGGTCGAACGCCTCGTCGCCGCGTCGGAACGGCCCGACCTACACTACAAGGTCACGGTGCTTAATTCGCAGTCGGTCAACGCCTTCGCGCTGCCGAGCGGTCAGCTTTACGTGACACGCGGGCTGATCGCGCTTGCCAACGATGATTCCGAACTTGCCTCAGTGCTCGCCCACGAAATGGGGCACGTCCTCGCCCACCACGCCGAGCTGCGCGAGGAACATGCGCGCGAAGCCGAACTCGTCAGCCGCGTCGTTTCCGACGTGGTCACCGATCCGGCGGCCGGCGCGCTCGCGCTCGCCAAATCGAAGCTCGCGCTGGCGAGCTTCTCGCGCGCGCAAGAATTCGAGGCCGACGCGATTGGCGTCGCGATCGCGTCGCGGGCCGGCTACGATCCTTACGGCGCGGTGCGGTTTCTAACCGCCATGGAGCACAATTCCCAGCTCAAGCCGGAGCAAAGCGGAGCGATCAATCCGGCCGCGCCCGATTTCCTGTCGTCGCATCCAGCGACGCCCGAGCGCATTACCAACGCAATCGCGAGCGCTCGCCAATATCGTGCCCCGGCTGATACCGGGCAGGATTTTGCCCAATCCAAATCGGCCTATCTCGCCGACATCAACGGTCTCGTCTATGGCGAGGATCCCAGCGCAGGTTTCGTCCGCGGCCGTCGCTTCCTGCATCCCAAGCTAGGCTTCACGTTTGCCGCACCGGAGGGGTTCACGCTCGACAATACCGCTCAGGCTGTGCTCGGCATCAAGCGCGGCGGCGGCGAGGCGCTGCGGCTCGATGTTGTCCGGGTGCCGGCCGAACAGACGCTCGGCGCCTATTTGACGTCGGGCTGGATCGAAAACATCGATCCAAACAGCGTGGAAGACACCACCATCAATGGTTTTCCGGGCGCGACTGCGGCGGCCAAAGGCGAGCAGTGGGACTTTCGTCTTTATGCGATCCGCTTCGGCAGCGACGTGTACCGGTTTATTTTTGCCGCCAAGCATCGCACGCCGGAAACGGACCGTGCATTTCGCGAAGCGGTCAGCAGTTTCCGCCGCATGAGCATCGCCGAAACCGAACAGGCGAAACCGCTTCGGCTTCGCATCGTGACCGTCACCCCCGGCGATACGATGGAGAAACTCGCGGGCAAAATGGCCGTGACGGATCGCGCGCTCGACCGTTTCCGTGTGCTCAATGGGCTTGATCCCGGCGACAAGCTCAAGCCCGGCAGCGAAGTCAAAATAGTGGTGGAATAGCTAGCCGCCAGCGAACTTTGACTGCGACGGCGCGCGCGGCGCGGCGTCCAGATCATTCCAGTTCAGAATTGCGAGGCGAGCTGGTCAAGGCCCATGACGTGGGCGAGGCTGCGGACTTCCTCTTTTTGTTCAGAGCTAAAGCTCATGATCAAAGGCACCGCCGCCGATTTCAGTCCCTCGACGGCCTCGGGATCGACCGCAGCCGTTTGCACATTTCGCGCGGCGCCACGCGCGGACGCCTGCTGTGTCCGCTTATAGGCCATGTGTCGCAACGCGGCTTCGACCGCCGGCCACATCCGTTCCTGATCCGGCGTTAGATGCAGCCGCGTTTTGATGCTGGCGATCTGCGCATCGTCAAGAATATAGCCGGCACGGCTTGCCGCGGGTTGATGCGCTGCGGCCGCCGAAGGTTTCACCGCTGCGCCGGCCGCTGGCCGTGGCGATGAACCGGCAGCGTTCGCCGCCTGCGGCGCGATACTATCGAGCGATGCCGTCTGCACCATTGGCCGCTCTGGAGCGAGCGTGGCCGATGATTCCCCAACTGGCTGCTCCGCGTTTGATTGTGATTGCGGCGGCGGGTTCATAGGTGCCGGGCTGAATAGGTCTGGATCGGCGGGCGAGTTTCTCACAGCTGCCAAGGTAATGGCGCCCGGGTCCTTCCATTCCTGCGGAAAGCGCTGCGCAACGACATCCGCGGCCGAGCTATGGCCGGTCTCCCGCAGGGCCGCCACGTGCCAAGCTCCGGCCAGATAGCCAAAGCCGCCGGCGGCAAGCAGCGGCAACAGCCGTCCGCGTTTCGACGCTGGTTTTCGCCGCATGATGACGCCCCCGCCCCGCTCAATCCCTTGGCTCTATTTCCTTTCAAAGGAAGCTTAATTTATGGCTAACCATGGGTATTTTGCCGGCCAGATTTTTGTGCGCGGCCGCAGCTGCCGATAAAAAAGGCCCGGCGAACTGCCGGGCCTCGTATCGTCATTTCCTCGAACTGCAGTACCGAGCTCAGGCCGCCTCTTCCTCGACGACTGAATCGTCCTCGGTCTCCGGCTTCGGACCACGTCGCGGTCCCTTGGCCAGCGCAGACTCGATTTCCTTGATCGCTTCGGTCTCGGTGATCCGCTGCACGGCTGCGACTTCGCGCGACAATCGATCGAGCGCCGCTTCATACAACTGGCGCTCTGAATACGACTGTTCCGGCTGGGTCTCCGAGCGGTAAAGATCGCGAACGACCTCGGCGATCGCGACGATGTCGCCGGAATTGATCTTGGCTTCGTATTCCTGCGCCCGCCGCGACCACATCGTGCGCTTGATCCGCGCCCGGCCTTTGAGCGTTTCCAACGCGCGCTTGATCATCGGGGTCTCGGCCAGCTTGCGCATACCGACGGACGCGACTTTCGCAGTCGGCACCCGCAAGGTCATTTTGTCCTTGACGAAATTAATGACGAACAGCTCGAGCCGCGCGCCAGCGACCTCTTGCTCCTCGATCGCAACAATCTGGCCGACGCCATGGGCCGGGTAGACGATGAATTCGTGGGTCTTGAATCCCTGTCGTTGCGTGGTCTTCTTTGTATTCATTCCCAAAGTTGCTGCTCCTTCCGCCTCCGGCTTGCGCCGATGTGCGGGCTTCGCCACGCCGACCCGGCTGCGAGTTAGCGCACGCGCTGATTGTGAGGGCCTCCGGCTCGCGCGGGAGGAGGTTTTTGCCTTCCGGCTCATGCCGGTCGCACTCTTCTTCGGACGACGACGAGTTTTCTCTGCCACTGCTCTCGCGTGGAATTCACGCCTCTTTTGACGGTTCCTCGGAAACTCCCCGAAAAAATATGCTCCCGGTCGGGAGCAGGCCTCGGGGTGTTATTCATTGTATTGCGTATATATCACATTTTCCGCAAAAATCAAAGCCTTAAGACCGCTGCAAGCCCTGCATGAGGCCGCCACAGAGCGCAACTTTTGACAATGGTTAAACCTGCAATTTAAGCGTGTATTATGTTATTATCACCCGTATTATAGGCATTAGTCCCCACCGCCCGGATTGGCTGAGAAGTGCTCTTCGAATTTGTTGGGGACGCCCTCCCATTGCTTGGCGTCCGCCGGCGGGGTCTTTTTGGTCGTGATATTCGGCCAGACCTTCGCATATTCGGCATTGACGCCGAGCCACTTCTCCAGGCCAGGCTCGGTGTCCGGTTTGATCGCTTCAACGGGGCATTCCGGCTCGCATACGCCGCAATCGATGCATTCGTCCGGGTGGATGACCAGCATGTTCTCGCCCTCGTAGAAACAATCCACGGGGCAAACTTCAACGCAGTCCATGTATTTGCATTTGATGCAATTGTCGTTGACGATATAGGTCATTTGCACACTCTAGACGGCCGTTTTGAAGCCTTGCTCCTATCGCATGGGTCAGGGGCACGCAAGAAGGCGCCCGTTCGCCGCGCGTTCCCATCGCAACTCCTTCAGTCGCTCATTGCAGGTTCTGGTAAAGCGCCGCAGCCGCGCTAGCAGGCCCGCGCCGCTCGACAAAACCCATCACCTTGACTACCCGCACCCCACGATCGAGCGCGACGGTGATGACATCGCCGGTTCGCACCATGCGGCCCGGTGCGTCAATGCGCGCCCCATTGACCCGGACAAAGCCGCCACCTGCTAAGGCCGCGGCAGCGCCGCGCGTGCGTACCAGGCGAGCATGCCAGAGCCAACGATCGATGCGCTGGCGCGCAACCGTGATCACCACTCAGCGGCGCTCCTTAGCATCTGCCTCAAGCTGTGCTTTCAAAGCGGCGAGCTTGGCAAAGGGCGAATTGGGATCGGGCCTTTTCTCCCCGGGCTCCCTTGGCCCGAACCGTTTTCCCTGTGGCCGCTCTCGCTTTGGCCATTCTTGGCGATCCATCCGATGCTCCGGCCGCCGCTGCCGCATCGGGCGTTGCGGTTTGGCGTGAGCATCGGTGTGAGGAGCCGCCTCGCTAGCGGTCGCAGCTTCGGTCGCCGCAGCCGCCACAGTGCCGGACTCCGCGGAGCTTTCCCGCGAGAGCTCACGTGGCACAGCCGGCTCGCGCCGAGTTTGCCTGGCTCTGCCGCGCTGACGCGCATGGACGCGGCGCCGGTCGCCCATGCGGCCCGGACGCCAGACCTCGATCATCTCCGGCTCGGTCGCGGGCGGCGCGATGGCGGCACCGCCGGCGGTGTTCTCCACAAACGGCACGTCCGGTTGCGCAAGCGCGGGCTTCGACTCCGGTTGCACGCCCGATTCCGCTTGCTTGTTGGATTCCGTCTGCACCTCAGACGCCGCCTGCACGCCCGACTCGGCGGCATTGGGCTCTGCCGTGATCGCTTGCGTGCTGGCGGGCAATTCGCCATCGGGTGCCGCATCTGCGGGCTCTGCCGGTGCGGGCTCCGCGGGTGCGGGGGTTTCATTCACAGGTGCGGCGTTGGCCGGCGACTGTGCCGGCTCCGGCGGTTTCGGCCGGCGCTCCATGCGATAGCCGAGCGCACGCAAGATCGATGCAAAGTCCTCGCCCGAGGCACCGATCAGCGATGTCATCGTGTTGACCACGGTAAAGCCGCCTGTAGCGACCGCGCCTGGCGGCCGCGTCCCCGGCGCGCCATCGCGCCAAGTCAGCGCCGGGCGAATGAGATCGGCGAGCCGCTCCAGAATGTCGACCCGTACGGCGCGCGCGCCACATGCGCGATAACCGGCGGTGCGGTACAGCGCCGGATCGATCGCGGGATCGGCCGCAATCGAGGTGCGGCCGCTGCCGGCGAGATGGCGGAGGTCGTCCAGGACTTTGCCGTCCGTTCCGTCGTGTCTAAGCGCCCAAAGCTGGGTTGCGAGTTTGCGCGGCGCTGGTTTCAGAAGCGCCGGCAGGTAGATGTGGTAGGCGCCGAAACGTACGCCGTATTTGCGCAACGTCGCGCGGGCGGGCTGGTCGAGGGCTTTGACCTGATCGGCAACCGGAGTGCGATCGAGGACTCCCAGCGCCTCGACCAATTGAAAGGCCACACCGCGGGCAATGCCGGTAACATCGCCTGCTGCCGCGAGCTCGGCGAGCGGAGCCAATAGTTTTTCGATGTGCGCCTTGACCCAAGTATTGAGCCGCTCTTCGACGGCCTCGCGCGGTGCGCCGGTGAGATGTTCGTCCGCGATGATGCGAATGCGCGGCCACAACAGTTCCCCGCTGGCTTGGAGTTTGCCGACTGCGGCGCCGATCCAGCGCAGCGTGCCGTCGGCAGCGAGCACGAATTGGTCGTCCGGCGCCTCGGCCAAGCGCGCAGCGCGCGCGGCAATTTCGCCGACCAAGGCTTTTTGCGCGGCGTTTTGCAGTGCTTTTGCCTCCGAGCCGCCCGAGGCGGCATCGGGGACGAAGACGAAACCGTCGAGACGACCGATCAGATGCCCTTCGACCACGACATCGCCGGTTTTGTTGAAATCCGGCTCCAGCGTTGCGTTTTCGCGCAGCCGCCGCATCAAGACGCTGGTGCGGCGATCGACGAAGCGCTCCGTGAGCCGTTCGTGCAACGCATCCGACAAGCGATCTTCGACGGCACGGGTGACGCCCTGCCAGTGCTCCGGATCGGTGAGCCAATCCGGACGGTTCGCCGCGAAGGTCCAGGTGCGGATATGGGCAATTCGCGTGGACAGAGTATCGATGTCGCCGTCGGTGCGATCGGCCAGCGCGACTTGTTGCGCGAACCAGTCGGTTTTGATCGCGCCGTCGCGCTGCAGGAAACCGTACAGCGTCACGACCAGTTCGGCATGATTGGCAGGCGCGATCTTGCGGTAATCGGGTAATTGACACACGTCCCACAGCCGCTCGACGTCGACCCGCGATCGCGTCCATGCACGCACGTCGTCGTCGCGCGCTGCATGGTCCAGCACCAGGATGTCTTCGGCAATCGGCGCACGCGCCAGCGCGCTCTCGTTCGGGGCCATCGCGAGCGCCGCCTGCAGCGCGCCTACCGACGAAAAATCGAGATCGGAGTTGCGCCATTGTACGAGGCGCACCGGCTCGAATGTGTGCGATTCCAGCGCCTGCACCAGCTCGGTCTCGAATGGCGGGCAGCGACCGCTGGTCCCGAACGTGCCATCGCGGGTGGCGCGCCCGGCCCGGCCGGCGATTTGCGCGAGTTCGGACGGGTTAAGCTTGCGGAATTGATAACCGTCGAATTTGCGGTCCGATGCGAAGGCGACATGATCGACGTCGAGATTGAGTCCCATGCCGATGGCATCAGTCGCCACCAGATAATCGACCTGGCCCGACTGATAGAGCTCGACCTGCGCGTTGCGGGTGCGCGGCGACAATGCGCCCAGCACAACCGCCGCGCCGCCGCGCTGGCGGCGGATCAACTCGGCGATCGCATAAACCTCTTCGGCCGAGAAAGCGACAATGGCCGAGCGGCGCGGCAGCCGCGTCAGTTTCTTTTCTCCGGAGAAGGTAAGGCGCGACAATCGCGGCCGACTGACCATGCTGGTGCCGGGCAACAGACGTTCCACAATCGGGCGCATCGTGGCGGCGCCGAGCACGAGTGTTTCCTCGCGGCCGCGCCGGTGCAGCATGCGATCGGTAAACACGTGCCCGCGCTCGAAATCGGCGGCCAGCTGGATTTCGTCAATGGCAAGAAACGCGACGTCGAGTTCGCGCGGCATCGCCTCCACAGTGGCGACCCAGAAACGCGGATTTGGCGGCTTGATCTTTTCTTCGCCGGTGACGAGCGCCACCGCATCGGCGCCGACTCGCTCCACCGCGCGGTTATAGACCTCACGCGCCAATAGCCGCAGCGGCAAGCCGATCATGCCCGAGGAATGCGCAAGCATTCGCTCGATAGCCAGATGCGTTTTGCCGGTATTGGTGGGACCCAGTACGGCGGTTACGCCCGAGCCGCGGGCGCGAAGCTCGCGGTCGGGGCTAGGCGAGAATGAAATCGACATTGAGACCCGGCTGAGGCGGTACCACGCAGGAAAGGTAGTGCTTGTCTATCACAACCGCGGCGCTGGAAAGCCCTGTGCTTAACGTGTGGAACGAGTCTGGAACGAATCGCGGCCGAATCGGCGACTCCGCCGCTGTTCGTGTTCGTTCACTGCGATATATGGCGGCGCTGACGATGTTGCATACCAGATCGGGTGGAACTCGGCACCGTGGCGGCTTGTCTCGGCCGTGCAAAACGCTGTTCCCCTCGCAAACAGGATTTCGACGGGAGTCAAGAGCCCACGCGCTGTGGAAAATGGGGATGCATGGCGCGGAGCCGCAAGCGGGCCAAAGCGTCACTGCGTTTTGGCAATCGGATGCGGCTGCAGCGACGGCTGGGCAATTGAGACAAATTCAGTTGCGCGCAACAATCCGATGCCGAGCGGCGTCGGCATCGAGAAGCGGAATGGAACAACCACGCGCGTACCGACGATCGGGGCCAGCCAGACTTCGGCGTCGCGCAAGGTCACGAGATATTTGATCGCCGGGCGATCCGGCACATAGCCGGCAATCGGCGTGAAATAGACCGCGCAGACAGCGGCAGGTCCCTCATAACCGCGGTCAGCCTTAACGGTTTCCATGCGTCTGAATTCGCTGTGCAGATCGTAGCGAACTCGGCCGTCGAATACCGCCACCTTGCGATTGCAGGCTTCCGGCGAGACCGGATCGCCGCTACCGCCGACACGATTGAGCATCGAGGTCATCGGATCGAGCACGCCACGCCGGTCGGCGTCGGTGACTGGGATGCGATCGGGCATCGGTGGCAATGGCGGCTCGACCATGTAATCGGTGACATTGCCCGACGCGAGCGTCATCCGTACGTCATCGATCTTGCGGTCATAGCTCAGCGTCGCCCCATAAGCGCTAGGCATAGGCTGGCCGGAGTTGATTGTCCCGCGTGCCGTGCCGGTGCCGCGGCCGCCGGTAAAGAACCGTACGATGCCGGTGGTCGTGCCGCTCGCCGCCGCCGAATAGGCGTCGTCGGTTAATTCTATGATCCAGTTGCCGCGGCCGATCGGAATGCCAGCAATGCTCGCGACATATTCCGCTTCGAGGCGCGTGAGGCTGCCGGTGTGACGGGCACCATCGCCAGCCCAGGCAGGGGGGACCGTGCCGGAAGCAAAGACTAAAAGCGCCGCAGCGAGTGCGGCGGCGCCTATGGGGCGAACGCGCAGTTGCAGCGGCACAAGGGGGTGCAAGAGGCCCTCAACTCCAAGGAACGTCGAAGGGCTCACTGTCTCGTGCGGGAATACGACGTTTCTGTGGTTTATGCGGAGCGCTGGGCATTTGCTAAAGCTTGCGTCTTATCCGCAACAGGCGCCGCTTGACCCCCACCAATGCTGCCACTATAGGTCCGCGCCATTCCCAGACCGTCGGAACAGGCGGCGCGCCGCGCGCGGGACCGATGGGCTTTGATTTTTAAGGATTCTCGACCATGGCCTGGCGATGCGAGTTGACCGGAAAGACGCGGCAGATCGGCCACCGGGTCAGCCACTCCAACCGCAAAACCAAGCGGCGATTTTTGCCCAATCTCCTCAATGTCACGTTGATCTCGGACGCGCTCGGCCGTTCGGTCCGTTTGCGGA
>JBPYFG010000333.1:0-5762 GCA_051986365.1 Xanthobacteraceae bacterium | reverse complement strand
GATCCGTCGGGCGATGACGACGAGTCACGCCGTTTGCCCGAAATGAATGCCGGAGAAGCGGTACAGAAGCGGAAAATCGACGCCTCGCAGCATTTCACCGAGCCGCCTCCACGCTATTCGGAAGCGTCGCTGGTCAAACGCATGGAAGAGCTGGGCATTGGGCGTCCCTCGACTTACGCCTCGATCCTGCAAGTGCTCAAGGACCGCAAATATGTCCGGCTCGATAAGCGGCGCCTCTATCCGGAGGATCGCGGCCGCATCGTGGTCGCCTTCCTCGAAAGCTTCTTTGCCAAATATGTCGAATACGACTTCACCGCGCGCCTGGAAGAACAGCTCGATCTGATCGCCGACCGCGAAATCGACTGGCGCGAAGTGTTGCGCGATTTCTGGCGCGATTTCATTGCCGCGATCGACGAGACCAAGGACTTGAAAATGTCCGCGGTGATCGACGCGCTCGACAGTCTGCTCGCGCCGCATTTGTTTCCGCCGCGCGCCGACGGCGGCGATCCGCGGCAATGCCCGAATTGCGGCAACGGCCGGCTGTCGCTCAAGCTGAGCAAGTTCGGCGCCTTTATCGGTTGCTCGAATTATCCCGAATGCCGCTATACGCGGCCGCTCTCGATCCCGGCCGACGGTTCGGCCGATATCGGCACCAAGGTCCTCGGTCAGGATCCGGAATCGGGCCTCGAAGTGACGCTGCGCAGCGGCCGCTTCGGTCCGTATTTGCAGCTTGGCGAAGCCGTCAACGGCGAGAAGCCGCGCCGCGCCGGGCTGCCGAAAGGAACGGCGCCCGATCAAATTGATTTGCAGCGCGCTCTCGCTCTGCTCTCGCTGCCGCGCGAAGTGGGCCGCCATCCCGAGGACGGCGAGTCGATCCGCGCCGGCATCGGCCGGTTCGGACCCTATGTTCAGCACGGCAAGACTTACGCCAATCTCGAATCGCCGGAAGACGTGTTCACCATCGGTCTCAATCGCGCGGTGACGCTCATTGCCGAGAAGCGCGCCAAAGGTCCGCGCGGACGCCGCTTTGGCGCCGATCCTGGTCGGCCGCTCGGTGACCATCCGGTCAAAGGCGGCGCGGTTGTTGCCAAGAACGGCCGCTATGGTCCTTATGTGAGCCACAACGGCGTCAACGCGACATTGCCGGCCGACAGGACGCCCGACACGGTGACGCTTGAGGAGGCGGTGGCGCTGATCGACGCGCGCGCCGAGCGCACCGCGCCGGCGCCGCACGCGCGCCCGCGCCGAACCAAACGGCCATCGCCGGGGACCGCGAGGCACATCAAGGCGTCATCAAAACGACCGCCTGGAAGCGCCCCAAAGCGCCCTGCACAGAATCCACGCAAGACGACGCAAGCTGCTGAATAATCTTCACGCACTGCGCCGCGGGCCGCATTGGCCAGCGAGCCGTCCATGAGACAAGTGGAGCGGATTTGACATTCGCTACCCACCTGGCCGCGAACTCGTGAAAGCGAATGTCAAATCCAAAGCTCCACTAAGACTTATATTTGCTAGTGGTCCTTTGATTCTAACATTCGCATGATAGCCTGCCAGACCCGGATGCGAATGTTAGAATCGGACCACTAGTGCCCTCAAGACGCCTGCCCTCACGCGAGGAACTTGTCGCCTTCATCCGCGAACAAAGCGGCAAGGTCGGCGTCCGCGAAATCGCGCGCGCCTTCGGCGCCAAGAATGCAGATCGCGCCGCGCTCAAGCGCATGCTGCGCGACTTGGCCGATGAAGGTCGCATCGATCGCCGGCGCAAACGGCTGCATCACGCCGGCACGTTGCCGCCGGTCGTTCTCGCCGACGTTACCGGCCGTGACAGCGATGGCGAACTTTTGGCCCGTCCGACCGAGTGGGACGAAGAGCTCCACGGCGCGCCGCCGGTCATCCACATCCATACACCGCGCCGCAACCGCCCCGAGGAGGTCGCAGGGGTCGGCGACCGCGCGCTTCTTCGCATCGAGCGGTCCGCGGGGGAAGAGACGAGCGGACGGGTCATTAAGCTTATCGACCGCGCCAAACATCGCGCGCTCGGCATTTTCCGTGCGCTTGCGGGCGGCGGCGGCCGGCTCGTCCCGATCGATAAGAAGCAACTCGGCCGCGAACTCGCGATTGCCGCCGAGGCGGCAGCGGGCGCCGCCGACGGCGATCTTGTTGCCGTCGAGGTGAGCCGACACGGACGGTTTGGTCTTGCGAGCGGCCGCGTCGTCGAGCGGCTCGGCTCGCTCAAGACCGAGCGCGCTGTGAGCTTGATCGCTATTCATGCCCACGACATTCCGCATGTCTTCACGCGGGCCGTCCTCGCCGAAGCCGAGGCGGCGCATGAAATCTCCCCGACCGGTCGCGAAGACTGGCGCGAGGTGCCGTTCGTCACCATCGATCCGCCCGACGCCAAGGATCACGATGATGCGGTCTATGCCACCGCCGATCCCGATCCGCGCAACGCGAGCGGCCACATTGTCAGCGTTGCTATTGCCGATGTGGCGCATTACGTGCGTCCCGGATCGCAGCTCGATCGCGAGGCGGAAAAACGCGGCAACTCGGTCTATTTCCCCGATCGCGTCGTGCCGATGTTGCCCGAGCGCATCTCCAACGATTTGTGCTCGCTGCGACCGCATGTCGATCGCCCGGCGCTGGCGGTGCGCATGGTGATCGGCCCCGACGGCCGCAAGCGTTCGCACAGCTTTCATCGCGTCTTGATCCGCTCGGCGGCACGGCTCCATTACGAACAGGCGCAGCTTGCGGTCTCAGGCCGCACCGACGAGATCACCGAACCGATCGTGGATAAGATTTTGGCGCCGCTTTACGCCGCTTATCGCGCGGTGCTGCGCGCCCGCGATGAGTGCGGACCGCTCGATCTCGACGTTCCTGAACGCAAGATCGTTCTCAAATCGGACGGCACCGTCGATCGGGTGATCATGCCGCAACGGCTCGAGGCGCACCGCCTGATCGAGGAATTCATGATCCTCGCCAATGTTGCCGCTGCGGAGACCTGCGAGCGCGCCAAGGTACCGCTGATCTATCGTGTCCACGACGAGCCATCGCCGGAAAGGCTCAACGCGTTGCGCGAATTTCTTGCCACGCTCGACATCTCACTGCCGAAAGGCGGGACGCTACGACCCGACGGCTTCAATCGCATTTTGGCGCGGGTGAAGGGCCGCGACGTCGAGCGGCTAGTCAATGAAGTGGTGTTGCGCACGCAAGCGCAGGCTGAATATTCGTCCGAGAATTTCGGCCATTTCGGCCTCAATCTGCGGCGCTACGCGCATTTCACCTCACCAATCCGTCGCTATGCCGATCTGATCGTCCATCGCGCACTGATCCGCGCGCTCAAACTCGGGACCGACGGCTTGCCCGATGGCGCCGATACGCGCGGTCTTGGTGAGATCGCGGCTAACATCTCCGCGACCGAACGGCGGGCCATGAAAGCCGAGCGCGAAACCGCCGATCGGCTGATTGCTCATTTCTTGGTCGACCGAGTCGGCGCGATTTTCGACGGCCACATTTCCGGGGTAACGCGCGCGGGACTGTTCGTCGAGCTCGATGAAACCGGGGCCGACGGTTTCATTCCGGCGCGCAGCATCGGCGAGGAGTATTTTCGCTTTCACGAGGCTGGCCGCGCTTTTGTCGGCCGTTCGGCAACGCACCGGCTCGGCGATCCCGTCACCGTCGAACTCGTCGAGGCGGCGCCAGTCGCCGGCGCGCTACGCTTCAGGCTGGTCGATCAGGATTCGGGCCGCCCGGCACGCTCGACGAAGCGGGCTGGACATCCACCGCGACACGGTACGAAATTTGGCGCGACTTCCGGATCGAAATCCGGACGCAGCCGGCATGGCCGCGGCCGCCGGTAAGCCAAAGAGAGTTTTCAATGGACGACGATTTGAGCGTCAGCGCCGGCGGAACCGCGGCCGACCGCGCCGAGCGGCTCACGCGCAGCATGCGCGATCAGTCGTTTCCGAATCTCAAACCGCGCGATTCCGCAACCCTAATCCTGGTCGATCGCTCCGGCGGGGTGCCGAAGGTTCTGCTCGGTCGGCGCCATCAGCGTCATCGCTTTCTACCCGGCAAATTCGTGTTTCCTGGGGGCCGCATCGAACCTGCCGATCGCCTCATCGCGGCCGCGGCGGCGCTGCACGAACAACACGCGAGGAAGCTGATGCAGCGCGTGCGGCGGCCGAGCCTTGCCAAAGCGGCGGCTTTTGCCCTCGCCGCGGTGCGCGAAACCTACGAAGAAACCGGGATCATGGTCGGGGTGAGCACGGACGGACCAATGCATGTCCCTCCCGGGCCGTGGCAAGCATTTGCCAAAGCCGGGATCGCACCCGACCTCAGCGCCGTCCATTTTATCGCCCGCGCTATCACGCCGCCGCGGCGGCCGCTGCGGTTCGACAGCCGGTTCTTCACCGCCGATGTCTCGGCGATCGCGCGGCACGACGACGGCTTTGTCGGTCCCGATAAAGAACTCGTTGAGCTGATCTGGCTGCCGATCACGCAAGCGCGCGAGCTCGATATGCCGGGCATTACCGCGGTCGTCCTTGAAGAGTTGCAGGACCGCATCGTCGCTGGGATGAGCCACGATTATCCGGTGCCGCTCTATCGGATGCTGCACAAGCGCTTTGTCCGGGAAATCTTGTGATCGCGGCCGTGACGCTCGCCAAAGTTTCCTTCCACGGCGCTTCCTTGACAATCGCAGCTTGCTGACTAGGTTTCGCGAACGCGGCAATATCTGAGGATCTCATGGCCAAGAATACGACGATCAAGGTCAAGCTGGTGTCCAGCGCGGACACCGGTTTTTATTACGTGACGCGCAAAAATTCACGCACCATGACCGATAAATTGGTCAAGAAGAAATACGATCCGGTCGCCAAGAAGCACGTCGAATTTCGCGAATCCAAGATCAAGTAAGTTGCGTCTTTGCGTCATCCTGAAGTGCCCGCCAAAGGCGGGCCTTGAGGATGACGACCCCACATGCCTGAGCCGGGTCGCCCTTCGAGGCCCGCTGACTCGCTCCTCAGGTGATCAGCTGAAGGTGAGAAGGTGGCCGGCCGGTGACGGTGTCATGAGGAGGCCACTCGCACCGCCCCGTGCCGGCCGAACCCCACGGACCCAGGAGATGCGGCGGACCTGAGCATTCCGCAGGGTTATCAATGTATTCGCAAGAGTTTTTCGCGCGATTTCTTCGCGTCACCACACTCGCTCCACAGCCCCAGTCGTGAGCGAGCGGGCTAGTGTGAGAAAGCTAACGGAACGGCTGGCGAAATCAACCATCAACTCTACGGTCCGCGGTCCCGTCACCGTCAACCACAATAATTGTGATTAACCCGCGTTCGATCCGCACCATCGCGGCGGCCGCAATCGCGTTACGCACTGCCTAAGAAGCGGCGCACCGTGTCAATGAACTTGCCGACCGAAATCGGTTTGGACAAATAAGCTTCACAGCCGCCGGCCAGGATGCGCTCTTCGTCGCCTTTCATAGCGAAGGCGGTGACGGCGACCACCGGAATGTGCCGCAGCTCCCGATCGTCTTTGAGATGTTTCGTGACTTCCAGGCCGGAGACCTCTGGGAGCTGTATGTCCATCAAGATGAGATCCGGCCGGTGCTTGCGCGCGAGATCGAGCGCCTCGATGCCGTTGCGGGTCGCGAGCGTGCCATAGCCGTGCGCCTCGAGGAGATCGTGGAAAAGCTTCATATTGAGCTCGTTGTCCTCCACAATCAGGACGGTTTTGGCCATCCGCCGTTTCCCTGTTCGCTCTGC
>JBPYFG010000332.1:0-3165 GCA_051986365.1 Xanthobacteraceae bacterium | reverse complement strand
AGACTGTCGATCTCCAGGTCGTTAATTGCATGACTTTCCGGCTTGATGTTCTCGCGCGGAATATCGCAAGTCTCAGCAATGATTTCGGCCACTTTATCGAATGTGGTGGACATCAGGCGTGCTCTTTGGTCGATCGAAGAAGAAGCGCCGGCCCAGCCCGGCGCAAGCAAGCCCGGTCGCGTCGGGCCCCCTCATTTGTGAACGCCCCGTATAGCGAAGGACGCCGGTAAGTTCAACGGCGGCCGCCCGCTTTGCGTCCGCGCATACACGCCGCAAAAAGCCGTATTTTGTTGCTGTAGCGCAAGAGCTTATCGCACCGGCGGCAAAGGCGGTCCGCGCCCGATAAGCTTGATTGCGGGAGCCATGTTGCCTAAGGGAGCGGCCGGAGAGGGGCCAATGCCGAACGCGTTCGTGCGCAAGCGGTGCTTCGTACAAATGACCGGCTACGAGCCGGTCGGGCCGGAACACCAGCATCGCCGCTTTATTCGCGAAATGGCCCGGTTCCAAAAGACCTGGAACGTGCAGGGCAAAGTGTCGCCGCCGCAGCTCTCGGCAGACGGCGCCGCAGCCAATTGGACGATCGAGACCTGGGGCCCGAATTGGCGGGTGAGCACCGACTTCCACTGGTTTCGCTGGGATGATTTCGTCACCGCCGATGCCGCGATGAGTGATTGGTGGCGTTTTCCGCTGGGCATCGCCGCGCTGTTGGAATTTGTGCTGACGGGAACCGTCATCCGCTATTTCGTCCTGGCCTGGCGCTACGGCGCATTTTTTCTCTCCCCGCTACTCTACGCCCTTGGAATGATGTGGCTGTCGATTGCCGCGACCCGCTTTGTGGTGATCCACATCGGACTCCCGTTTCACATGGTTTTCGCGCCAGCGTTGTGGTTGGCGATTTTTACCGGCTTGCGCTTCACCTTCGGCCGCATGGTCCACATCGGCTATGCGCTGGACGATTGGTATTTCGCGCGCGATTTCATACATCGCGTGCGGCCGCGGCTTGAGGAAAGGCTCGATCGCTTGGCGCATGAGCTCGTGCGGCTCATTCGCGCCAGCGACGCCGATGAAATCATCGTCGATGGCCACAGCCTTGGCGCGCCGCTGTCGCTCATTGTCCTCGATCGCGCATTGCAGCTTGATCCGCAGCTGCGCACCGGCGCAAAAACGCTGCACGTCGTCTCCACCGGCTCGTCGCTGTTGAAGGTCGCGCTGCATCCGGCCGCCGGCTGGTTGCGCGAGGCCGTTCAAAGGGTGGCCAATACGCCCGCCGTCTATTGGGTCGAATATCAAGCGCTGGTCGACATCATCAATATCTATAAAGTCGATCCCGTCGTCGCGCTCGGGTTGCCGCCCACCGGCAAACCGATCGTCAAGATTTTCCGCATCCGCATGATGGTGGAGGAGCACACCTACCGGCGCTTCCGTCTCAATTTTCTGCGCATTCATCGCCAAGCGGTGATGGGCAATGAGCGGCGGTATTTTTACGACTATTACATGCTGTGCTGTGGGCCGATCGCACTGCGGGACCGAGTCGAAAAGCCGGATTGGGCGGTGGCGGCCTTTGTCGCCGACGGGGCGCTCGAGTCGAACCCAGATGGCGTTCCGGCCGAGAGACGGGCATCGCCCGCCGCCGCGGGACTCTAGGCCATGACGGCGACAATAGCGAAGATCATCTGGCTCGCCTGTGGCCTGACGTGGTTCGTTGTGCGCTTTCAGCCGCGCCAGCACTCCCGCAAGACACCGGTGCGCTATTCAGGACGTGGACCGCGCGAATTCGCACTGCTGGCGGTCTCGCTCACCGGCCTCGGGATCGTGCCTTTCGTTTATGTGGTCGCTCATTTTCCCCGCTTTGCCGATTATCCACTGGTTCCGGCATTGTCCTATCTCGGGATTGCGGTCGAGCTTAGCTGCCTATGGCTGTTCTACCGAAGCCATCATGATCTCGGCCATAATTGGTCCGTCAGCCTCGACCTGCGCGAACGCCATACGCTCGTCACAACCGGCGTCTACGCCCTGGTGCGACACCCGATGTATGCCGGTTTCTGGCTGATGGCGCTCGGTCAGGCCCTGCTTCTGCCCAACTGGGTTGCGGGACCAGCCGGTCTCATCGGCTTCGGTATCTTGTTTTTCGGGAGGGTGGCGCACGAAGAAGCGATGATGATCAGCGCATTCGGTGATGAGTACCGAGCTTATATGCGCCGGACGGCACGCGTGGTTCCGTGGCTTTATTGACGGGTGTTTGGCGTGTTCATCCTCACGTTGCATTTTTGCTACAGATGCGCGCCGCTATTCAGAAGAGGGAGGATTTAGGGGGACTTCGGTGGCAAAATCTGGCAGTGCAATATGGATTGCTTAGACTGCAGAACCGGCCCGGACAGCATCGCTGGCTACGGTGCGAGTCGAGGTTCAGGTGAGGGGCTCATGAGACGTTCGTGGCGCTTGACCGCGATTGGCATGCTGGTGGTTGGGCTGCTCGCGCTCGGAACCAATCCGGGCGCCGCGGAATCGCGAGCGCATGTTTATCTGCTGCGCGGACTGATGAACATATTCTCGCTCGGCATGGATACACTGGCGGAGCAGCTGAACCGGCGTGGTGTTTACGCGACGGTGCACGGCTATGGCGAATGGCAGGCGCTCGCTGATCGCGCGGCGGTCGATTTCAAGGCTGGCAAAGAGGGGCCGATCATCCTGATTGGTCATTCGCTCGGTGCCGACGCGGTCATGGAAATGGCCGCGTATCTCGGACGCAAGGGCATTCCCGTGGCGCTGGTCGTGCCGTTCGACGGCACGCAATCCTTCGCTGCGAGCGAAAACGTTGCGCGCGTTCTCAATCTGACGCAGCGGGATTACGCCTATATGCGGCGCGGGCCCGGCTTCCACGGCACGCTCGCCAATATCGATGTCAGCTCGGACCCGAGCATCGACCACATCAATATCGATAAATCGCCGCGGCTGCATGCACGGGTCGTTTCGGAAGTCCTCGCTGTCGTCGGCAGCCATCGCGTCGCGACGCCGGGGGCCGCTAAACCGGCCAGCGCTAATGGGAGCGCGCCCGCCGGTCAGGCCGGCGGCACGACGGCGGCACCCGCGGTTGGCGGCAGTGCGGCCAAGCCCGAGGGCGCGCCCGCCGCTGCGCCTCCGGCAAATGGTCCGGCGAAAAACGGA
>JBPYFG010000331.1:0-2219 GCA_051986365.1 Xanthobacteraceae bacterium | reverse complement strand
GCGCCTATCTGTGTTCCGATCTGACCGCCGACGAGCTGGCGCCGGCCGAAGGCCTGATGCTCAAGCTGCTCGACGATCCATCGCCGCTGGTGCGCCGCGCGCTCGCCGATGCTTTGGCTGCGAGTTCAGCGGCGCCGGCGCCGGTCATTATCGCGCTCGCCGCCGACCAGCCGCAGATCGCGGCGCCGATCTACGCTTTGTCGCCGCTCTTGATCGATGCCGATCTCTTGGACGGGATAGCAACCGGCGGCGACGCGATTCAAGCCGCAATTGCCAGCCGCGCCGTGCTGCCGTCCGCGGTGGCGGCCGCGCTTGCCGAACTCGGCAGCGCCGAGGCTTGTCAGATCTTGGCGGAAAATGACGGCGCCGAGATCGCGCCTTTGTCGATCGATCGCATGGTCGAACGGTTCGGCGATGTTGCGGCGATCCGCGACGCGCTGCTGATACGCGACGATCTTCCGGCCGCGACGCGGCAAAATCTGGTGACGCGGTTGTCACAAACGCTGGTCGGCTTTGTCGTCGACCGCGCCTGGCTCGAAGAGGATCGCGCCCGGCGCATCGTCCGCGAGGCTTGCGAGAAGGCGGCGGTCACAATCGCCGCCGGCAGCCCGAAGACCGAACTGCGGCCGCTCATTCATCACCTGTGCGCGAGCGGTCAGCTCACGTCCGGCCTGGTCTTGCGCGCGCTGCTATCGGGCAACATCGCTCTGTTCGAAGAAGCCTTGGCGGAGTTGAGCGGAATGCCGCTCCCGCGCGTGTCCGCTCTTGTGCATGACCGCATCGGATCCGGCTTACGGCCGTTGTTCGAAAAAGCGCAGTTGCCGGCCTCAACGCATGCGGCTTTCAACGCGGCGATCAGGGCGATGCGCGATGGCTTGGCCGACGCGGACGACGGGCGCCTGCAACGACGCATGATCGAGCGGGTCCTCGCCGCTTGCGAAAGCACCGATGCCGGCGATATAGCGCCGCTGATCACACTGTTGCGCCGCTTCGCCGCCGAAGCGGCGCGCGAGGAAGCGCGGCTGTTCTGCGATGAGATTGCGACCGAAGCGCCCGAAACGCCCCAGCTCATTTACTCCGCCGCGGCGTGATCAATCCTTTTTCGTCACCCTGAGATATTCTCCCGGAGATCGCTTGGCGATATCCGGGCTACATGTGTTAGTTCAATGCCCGAATTGTTCGCCGATGATGCGCTCGTCGAGGCTGTGGCCCGGATCGAACAACATGTGCATGGCGGTGGCGTGATCCATGTGGATGTCCACCGCACGCACCGAGCGCACCTCGTCGTGATCGGCCACTGCCGCGACTGGGCGCTTTCCGGGCTCGAGTACTTCGATGCTGATGCGGGCGCGGTCAGGCAATAGCGCGCCATGCCACCGCCGCGGCCGGAACGGACTGATCGGGGTGAGCGCCAGGAGCGGCGCCCCGATCGGAATAATCGGGCCCTGCACAGATAAATTGTAGGCGGTCGAGCCGGCCGGCGTCGCCAACATGATGCCGTCGGCAACGAGTTCGGCGAGACGCTCCTTGCCATCGACGAAAATGCGCAGCCGCGCCGCCTGATAGGTTTGCCGGAACAACGAGACTTCGTTGATTGCGCGGTGGCGATGCACGCGGCCGGCGGCATCGCGCGCCCGCATCAACAGCGGGTGGATCACCGTGACATGCGCGGCGGCGAGCCGTCTATGCAGATCCCGTTCGCTGTACTCGTTCATGAGGAAGCCGACCGTGCCGCGATGCATACCATAGATTGGCTTGCCGGAATTCATGAAGCGTTGCAGGGTCGCCAGCATGAGGCCGTCCCCGCCAAGCGCGACCACGACATCCGCGGCCTCGGGCCGGACGTCGCCGTAACGCTGGACCAGGCGGCGCCGCGCCCGCTGCGCCGCAGGCACATCGCTGGCGACGAAGGCGATGCCCTTATAAGAATGTGCCGGACCTGATTTCGGCATGACAAAGCGGTTTCAAACAAGCGGCGGAGCCGCGGGAGTGCGATTATGGACAGCAACAATGAACGCGTGGTGTTGGTCTATACGACCCATCCGTCTGTTGTCGAGGCGGAGCGCATCGGCCGTGAACTGATCGAACGGCGGCTGTGCGCCTGCGTCAATATCCTGCCCGGCATGGTGTCGCTGTATTGGTGGCAGGGCGCTATCGAACGCGGCGAGGAGGCGGTCATGATCATCAAGACCCGCGCCGCGCTCGCCGAGCCCGTTCGC
>JBPYFG010000330.1:0-2445 GCA_051986365.1 Xanthobacteraceae bacterium | reverse complement strand
GCGCTGCAGCCGGTGGCGACGGCATTATTCGCCAACTCGCCGTTCACCGAGGGCAAGCCCAACGGCTATCTGTCGTTCCGTTCGGAAATCTGGCGCGACACCGACAATGCCCGCGCCGGCACGCTGCCGTGGGTGTTCGAGCCGGGCATGGGGTTTGAGCGCTGGGTCGACTACGCGCTCGACGTGCCGATGTATTTCGTCAAGCACGGCAACGACTATATCGACGTCGCCGGACAATCGTTCCGCGATCTGCTGGCGGGAAAATTGCGCGCGCTGCCGGGAACGCGGGCCACGATTTCCGACTGGGCCAATCACCTAAGCACGATCTTTCCGGAAGTCCGGCTCAAGCGCTATCTGGAAATGCGCGGCGCCGATTCCGGTCCGCTGCCGAATTTGCTGGCGCTGCCGGCGCTGTGGGCCGGCTTGCTTTACGACGATGTATCGCTTGATGCCGCCTGGGATCTCGTGAAGGGCTGGAGCGCCGAGGACCGGCAATCTCTGCGCGATGCCGTGCCGAAGCTGGCATTGGCAGCAACTATCCGCGGCCGCAGCGTGTTCGAAATCGCCGCCGAGATTCTGGCGCTTGCCCGCGCCGGGCTTAAGCGCCGCAATCGGCACGATTCAAGCGGCAGAGATGAGACGCGCTATCTCGAAGTGCTGGAGGGGCGGCTGGCGCGTAAGACCACCCCGGCGCAAGAGCTGCTCGATAAATATCACGGTGCGTGGTGCGGCTCGGTCGATCCGATCTACGCAGATGAGGCGTATTGAATTTCGGATCACAAAAGAATTATTCGACTCCCGCCGCGGACACGATCAGATTGACAGAGGATGGAAATAGCGGCGGAAGGCAGCGTGCTCGAACATTACCACAACATCAATTCGGTTTGCGCGCAGAAGGTGCGCATCGCGCTTCGTGAAAAACGGCTCGAGGTCAAGGAGCGCTTGCTGACATTGCGCGGCGATCAGCACGATCCAGCCTACCGCAAGCTCAATCCCAATGGCGTGGTGCCGACGCTGGTGCATGACGGCAAACCGATCATCGAGTCCTCGCTCATTCTTTATTATCTCGACGAGGCCTTTCCCCGAACCGCCGCTGATGCCGCGCCAGCCGCATCTGCGCCATCGCGTGCGGATGTACAACAAGCTGATCGACGAATACGTGCACAATTCCTGCATGATCCTGACCTTCGCCACGGCGTTTCGCCCGAATTTTCTGAAAATGCCCCGCGAGGCCTGGCTTGCCGAGATCAACAAGACGCCGCTCAAGCGCCGCGCCGAATATAAGCGCAGCGTCATCGAGCACGGGCTCGATTCGGAATTTGTCACTGACGCGATCGCGCAGCACGAGAAATTGCTGTCGTGGATGACCGAATCGCTGCAAGGCGGTCGGTATCTTGCCGGCAATGACTTTTCCAATGCCGATTGCGCGGTCATCCCCTATATCCTGCGGCTCGAGCTTTTGAAGCTTGCCGGGATGTGGGACCGTTATCCGGCGATCGGCGATTGGTGGGCGCGCATGCGTGAGCGGCCGTCAGTCAAAGCCACAGTCATCGATCGGATGACGGACATGGACTGGGCGCCGTTCCGCAATCTCGCGCCCGATCCCTGGCCCAAAGTGCAATCGCTCATGAAGGCGGCGTGATAGTTTAAGCGCCATTCTTTCGTGCGCCCGGCCGCTTAAAGCGTCCGGCTAGTGCATGATCCCGAAAAGTGGGAACCGGTTTTCCGAAAAGATCATGCTCAAATAACAAGCTAAAGCGGCATAACGATCCAATCTAAAATATCCCGCTTTAGGACCCGCCATGGCAACCCCGGTCAATGCTGTTTTCTGCGCGTTGGTCGCAGCCGTATTCTGGAGCGTGCTCGGCTATGCCATCGCGCGGCATTTGCTGCCGCGGGTGCTGGCGCTCGGCGCAGCGCCGGTCATCGGCTGGGCGGTCTTCAGCGCGGCGGCGCTGCCGATCTCAAACCTGACCGGATTTTCGACGCTCACGGTCGTCGCTCTGGCGGCGCTCGGCCTCGGGCTCGCGGGCATCGGCCTGCGGCGTCCACTGGCTGCGTCGGACCCGCCGACCGACCCAAAGTGGCTGGCGGCGGCTGCGATTGCCGCGGCAATCCTGGCACTTGCTCCAGCGCTTGCGCTGTTGCCGAAATATTCGGAAAGAGGCATGCATCTCGCCGCGCCGATTTTCGATCATGCCAAGATCGCCATCATCGACGCGATGACGCGACAAGGGCTGCCGCCGGTCAATCCGGTATTCGCGGAGGCTGGCGGCGCGGGACACCTTGTCTATTATTACCTCTGGCACTTCAGCGCGGCGGCGCTCGCGCTGCCCCTGCATGTAACCGGCTGGGAAGCCGATATCGGCCTGACCTGGTTCACCGCCTTTGCCTCGCTGACATTAATGATGTCGCTTGCGGTCTGGCTCAGCCGGCGCTCCGGCG
>JBPYFG010000329.1:0-3940 GCA_051986365.1 Xanthobacteraceae bacterium | reverse complement strand
CGCCGCCGAGATCGCCGGTGCGCAATTTCGGTTCGGCAAGCACGCGCTCGATCGCCTTGACGATCGAGGTGGCGGCTTCAGGCTCACCGAGATGATCGAGCATCATCGCGCCCGACCAGATCTGCCCAATTGGGTTGGCGATGCCTTGGCCGGCGATGTCCGGCGCCGAGCCGTGCACCGGCTCGAACACCGACGGAAATTTGCGCTCCGGATTGATATTCCCAGACGGCGCGATGCCGATGGTGCCGGTGCAGGCCGGACCGAGATCGGAGAGAATGTCGCCGAACAGATTCGACGCGACCACCACATTGAAGCGATCCGGCTTGAGCACGAACAGCGCCGAGAGAATATCGATGTGATACTTGTCCCATTTGATGTCGGGAAAATTCTTCGCCATGGCTTCGACGCGCTCGTCCCAATACGGCATGGTAATCGCGATGCCGTTCGACTTGGTCGCCGAGGTGAGATGCTTCTTCGGCGTCTTGCGGGCGAGCTCGAAGGCGAATTTGAGCACGCGATCGACGCCGATGCGCGACAGCACGGTTTCCTGCACTACGACTTCGCGCTCGGTGCCGGCGAACATGCGCCCGCCGATCGCGGAATATTCGCCTTCGGTATTCTCGCGCACTACCCAGAAGTCAATGTCGCCGGGCTTGCGATTGGCAAGCGGCGACGGCACGCCCGGCATCAGCCGCACCGGGCGCAGATTGACGTATTGATCGAATTCGCGGCGGAACAGGATCAGCGAGCCCCACAGCGAAATGTGGTCAGGCACCTTGGCCGGCCAGCCGACCGCGCCGAAGTAGATTGCGTCATGACGGCCGATTTTGTCCTTCCAATCCTCCGGCATCATGCGGCCGTGCTTTTCGTAATAATCGCACGAAGCAAAATCGAAATGATCCTGGCGTAGTTCGAAGCCGAACTTCTTAGCGGCGGCCTCAAGCACGCGGACGCCCTCCGGCACCACCTCCTTGCCAATGCCGTCGCCCGGGATGACGGCAACGCGATAGACGCGATTGGTGGGCATGAACTGATCCTCTTGGCGTTGCCTGCTGCGCGGTCTGATGGTAGCCGGAAGGCGATTTGCATGGAACTCGTCATGCGCAGGCTTGACCCGCGCATCCATGCCGCCTCGCAGCAGCAATAATGTTAAGGCAAGATCGCAAGCGTTAGGGCAGCATGGATTGCCGGGTCAAGCCCGGCAATGACGATATGATTGGACAAAGAGCGGAGCAGACTCTCATGCGGCTTGGACTGTTCATGATGCCGGTGCATCCGCCCGGGCGCGTGTTCGCCGACACGCTGGCGGAGGACGAAGAGAAGGCACTTTACGCCGACCGGCTCGGCTTCGATGAATTGTGGCTCGGCGAGCATTTCTCCGCGACCACCGAGCCGATCCCCTCGCCGCTGATGTTCATGGCCGGCCTCGTGCCGCGCACCAGGAATCTCACCTTCGGCACCGCGGTGATCTGCCTACCGAACCACCACCCGGTCAAAGTGGCGGCGGAGGTGGCGCAATTCGATCACATGAGCCGCGGCCGTTTCATGCTCGGCATCGGCATTGGCGGGCTCTATTCGGATTTCGAATTGTTCGATAACGGCGACCGCAAGGTGCGCGAGCGCAAGGTGATGGAATCGATCAGCATGATCGAGCGCATCTGGGCGCAGGATCCGCCCTATGAGCTCAAGGGTGAGTTCTGGAATGTGCAGCTCAAGGACGCGATCATTCCCGAGCTCGGCATCGGTTTCATGCCGAAGCCTTACCGCAAAGGCGGGCCGCCGATCTCGATGTCGGTTTCGAGCCGCAACTCGCCGACCGCGCGGGTCGCCGCGAAGCGCGGCTGGGGCATCATTTCGGCCAACAATGTGCCGCGCCCGGCGCTGCCGGCGCATTGGCAGACCTATAGCAAGGCGTGCGCGGAAGCCGGCAAGCGCCCGCGCGGCGAGGACTGGCGCGTGGCGCGCAATGTGATGGTGGCGGCAAGCGAGGCGCAAGCGCATGACCAGGTGTTCGGCGAACACGGATCGAATCGGTATTTTTATACTTACATGCGTGAAGTGCTGTCGCGGGTCGGGTTGCTCGGCTCGTTGAAGCCGCAGCCCGAGATGAGCGATGAAGAAGCAACCGTCGAGGTCATCACCGAAGGCTCGGTGCTCTACGGCTCGCCGGGGACTTTCCTCGACAAGCTTGTCGCGCTGCGCGACGAAGCCGGTCCATTCGGCACTTTGCTGATGACCGGGCTGGACTGGAGCGGTCCGAACCGCGCCTGGGAGCGCGAGTCGATGCGGCTATTGGCGCAAGACGTGATGCCGAAATTCCGCCAGCACGTCGCGGCGAAGGCGGCGGAGTAATGCAAGCCTATCCTGATGGCTTGCAAACCGCACTCAACTCTACGCCGAAGGTCGTGTGCAGACCGGCGGCACCTGCGAGCGTAAGCTGCAGTGCGCGGCTGTTACGCTGGTGGGTGAACCAGCCGCGCTGCAGACAACATCGGCAAATTTCAGCGCCGACGCGTCCGGCGACGTGATAGCGCCGCTCGCTCCAGTCAAGACAAGGCCGGCAGAAAATGCGTCGGCGGTAGCGGGATCGCGGCGTCAAGTCAGTGCCGAACTCTGTCAGAAAGCGTGTTCCGGCCGGGGTTACCTCGCCACCATCCTCGCTGAGAATGATGTAGCCCTTGGTAATCAACGCGTCGGCAATAGCGACTGCTGCATGGCCGGCAAGATGGTCGTAGCAGGTGCGCGCAAAGCGCAGCGCCTCGTCGCGTGCCGAGCGCGGCTGATGGCGCGGTGGCACCTCGATCGCGGCCACCGTTTTCATGCTTTCGAGCATGCTGGCGACCAGCGGCGAGGCAATGCGGTAGTAGTTGAACCGGCGTTTCTTCGTGACGGTGATGAGGCGCGCTTCGACCAGCCTGGAAAGATGCTCGCTCGCGGTCGGCCGCGACACGCGGGCCAGATATGCGAGCTCGGTGCCGGTGAGCGACTGACCGCCCATCAACGCTGCGAGCATCGTGGCACGCGCGGTATCGCCCACGAGCGCTGCGACCTCGACTAGATTGGCGGCGGCAACCATCGCGCGCTTTTACCGCCGCGACGGCGCCGCCAGCAAGCAGCCACAGTTCGGCCCATGCCGAACCGTTTCCGCGCGACAGGCGGCGCGGCGGCGATTATCGCTCGACCAGGACACCAGTGCCTGGAGGACGCCATGAAACGCACGCCACTCCGCATCGAGCCGATCTCAACTTATCTCGAACGCTACCGCAAACGCCCGAATCTCAGGAGCCCGATCCATCCGGTGGTAGTGGCGGGCGAGCTTGTCTACGTATCTGGCCTGCCGCCGTTCGATCCACAGACCGGCGAAATCAAGCGCGTCCCGTTTCCGCGTCAGGCTGAGCTGGTGTTGGAACAGCTCAAGCTGTGTCTTGAGACAGCGGGCTCGTCGCTCATGAAGGTCCTCAAATGCAATGTCTACTGCACGCCGGACCCGTCGCATTTCGCAGCTTTCAACGAGGTCTACGACCGTTATTTTTCGGACGACTCGCCGGCGCGGATTTTCGTGCAGGTGCCGTCGTGGCCCGGGCCGTTTGATGTCGAGATCGACTGCGTCGCCGTGATCTGAACACCGGGCCTGCAACTTCGTAAAGCGGCCGGCGGCCTGGATTGCCGGCATAGGCTGCGAATGGCTATCCTGGCAATGATGATCCGCAAAACAAAAAGCCCCGCGGAAAGACCGCGGGGCTTTTATTCGAAACTCGTGAAGAGGATTTTCTTTGCACATGATCTTATCCCACTTTTCGGGATCATGCGTGATCCGTCCTTGGCAGGCCTGGCGGCGTCCTACTCTTCCAAGCCTTGAGGCTTAGTACCATCGGCGCAGAGGACTTTGACGGCCGAGTTCGGAATGGGATCGGGTAGAGGCTCCTCGCTATGACCACCA
>JBPYFG010000328.1:0-2213 GCA_051986365.1 Xanthobacteraceae bacterium | reverse complement strand
GCGCCGGATCACGTCGCGCAGGCCGTCATGACGCCCGCCGCCAAAGTTGGCGCAGATGGAGTGCTCACCTATCCGGTTGAGGTTTGATGTTCGAGGCTGGTTCGAGTCCCGACCATCGAAGTTCGTGTTGATAGGCTCGATGCACTAAAAGCCGAACGTGGCTATTCAAAAAATAATTCAAACGCGCTTTGGAACAGGGTAAGGCTGGAGCGTGTTGTAGCGGCGGAACCCGCATGATGTTCCGCGGGACCTAGAAAAATCCACAGCCAACTTTGGTCCCTCCCGGCGACGAATGCAGGGCGATAGACCTCTGCCCGCGGGACGCTGAAGGCAGGAATTTGCGCTGCACCGCGGCCGATCAACAGAGGCCCGATCCGGACCAGTCAACATGGAAGGAACTCATAATATGCAGCACGCCATCCGTAATAAGTCGAGGACCACCTCGCTCCGAGGTCGGCAGCAGCAAATAAGCGCTTCTCCTTTGCATCGGAAGCTGCCTAGGCCGCAATCAGGGTCTAAGGTGGCACGCTAGGATCTTCAGTTCATGACGCTCGACCCCGTTTTGCTGTCTCGCTTGCAATGGGCTTGGGTGATCGCCTGGCACATCCTGCTGCCGGCCTTCACCGTGGGGCTTGCTTCCTACATCGCGGTTCTGGAAGGACTGTATTTTCTCACCGGCAGGGATATCTGGTTCCGCATCTCAGGATTCTGGACCAGGATCTTCGCCGTTTCCTTCGGCATGGGCGTGGTCTCCGGCATCATCATGCCATTCCAGTTTGGCACGAATTGGAGCCGTTTCACTGACGCCGCCGCCGACGTGATCTCGCCGCTATTGGCCTATGAAGGGCTGATGGCGTTTTTTCTCGAAGCATCGTTTCTCGGCGTGCTTTTGTTTGGACGGCGACTGGTGCCTGCCTGGGCGCATTTTTTTGCGGCTGCGATGGTCGCGTTTGGCACGCTGTTGTCGTCGTTTTGGATCCTCAGCAGCAATTCATGGATGCAGACGCCGCAGGGCTACCAAATCGTCGATGGCCGTTTCGAGCCGGTCAACTGGATGGCCATTGTTTTCAGTCCATCATTTCCGTATCGGCTCTTTCACAACGTCAACGCATTTTACATCACCACCGCTTTTGTCGTGATGGGCGTGGGCGCCTGGCTGTTGCGGCGTGGTCGCGCCACTGAAGACGCACGGATGATGATGCGCATGGCGCTCGATCTGTTGATCCTGCTCGTGCCGTTGCAGATTTTTCTCGGCGACCAGCACGGTCTGAACACGCTTGAATATCAGCCGGCCAAGCTCGCCGCGATCGAGGGCCGCTACGACACAGTGCAACCGACACCGCTGACGCTGTTCGGCATTCCGGACGACGCGGCGGCGACGATGCGCTACGCCATCGAGATACCTGGCCTCGGCAGTCTCATTCTCACTCATTCCTGGAACGGTACGATCAAGGGCTTGAAGGAATGGCCGGCAGATCAGCGGCCGCCGGTGGGACCGCCGTTCTTCGCTTTCCGGGTCATGGTCGGCATTGGCGTCATCATGCTGCTCGTGGTCGTGACCGGCCAAGTGCTGCGGCTGCGCGACCGGCTGGAGTCGGTGTGGTTTTTGCGCTTGTGCCAATGGGTGGCGCCGCTCGGTTTTGTTGCTGTTGTTGCTGGCTGGGTCACGACCGAAGTCGGCCGCCAGCCGTGGACAGTCTACGGATTGTTGCGCACCGCCGACTCCGTGTCGCCGTCGCTCACCGGCGCCAACGTGGCCTGGTCGCTCGCTTTCTACATCGTCGTTTATCTGATCATGTTCCCAACTGGGATTGCATTTATGGCCGGTCTCGTACGCCGTGGCACGCGACGGCCGGATACTGAAGAGCCGCCGGTCGAAATCGAGAGTGGCCGGCCGCGCGAGCCGTTCGAAAGCGCCGCGCGTGCGGCGCCGTAGCTGTGACGGGGAACGCAATGGTGCTCGATCTCGTACCGCTGTGGACCGTGCTCCTCGGGCTCGCGGTCTTCTATTACGTCGTATTCGACGGCTTTGATCTCGGCGTCGGCATGCTTTACGGCTTGGTGCGCGGCGACGCAGCGCGCGCCACGGTGATGAATTCGATCGCGCCGGTCTGGGACGGCAACGAGACCTGGCTGATATTCGGCGGGCTCGGCCTGCTCACCGCTTTCCCGCTCGCCTTCGCGATTATCATTCCCGCGGTCTATTTCCCGAT
>JBPYFG010000327.1:0-2697 GCA_051986365.1 Xanthobacteraceae bacterium | reverse complement strand
ATTTCGAGTGCGGTGCATTCAACCACTCTGCCACCTCTCCGCGAGGCGCAAAGCGCAAGTGGTCCTGGCCGTATTTAGCGGCGGCGCCGCGACGAGACAAGGCTAACGCCGAGCGCGGACTCCTCCTTGGCGCCATTTCCCGTTTACAGTTCGCGGCCCAGCTTGCGATCAAGCGAATACGGGCCGCCGCCTCGCAGCGCGATGGCGAAGCACAACAGCCCCCAGAGCAGCACATATTCGTAGCCGCGCCGCATCCAGCCGAAGCCGTTGCCCCAATAAGTGATGGTGATGAACAACATCTCTATTGCGGCCGCCGCGGCAAAAAACCGGGTGAACAGCCCCAGGATGAGCGAAATCCCGCCGAGTGTCTCGATCAGGCCCGAAGCCCAAAACCAAAAGGCCGGCGGCGTGTAACCGAGATCGGCATAGGCTTTGAGGAAGGCCTCGCTCGGTCCGTTCAAAAGCTTCGGATAGCCGTGCACCAAGAGGTTCCAGCCGACGGCGACGCGAACGACGAGCCACGATATCGGAATGACGTTGTTATAAAACGGCCGCAGGAATGGCAAGAAAAGTTTGGGTTCAGTTTTGGCTTGCGTCATTGTCCCCTCCCCAGAAAATTTTTTCGTTCGGGCGTATTCAAAGAATCCGCGCTAGAGGCGGCTTGTCGAGTCATTTCGCCGGCACGATCAGCGAATAACGCTCATCGGCGGCCAGGCATTGTGCCTCCGGCACGCCGAGCTCCTTGCGCACAATATTGGCGCCGAGCACGAGCGAAACCATCTTGTAGTAAGCGTGGCGGCGGCTCATGCCTTCGCGGCCCATGCCGCAATCCGACGAGATCACCAGCCGTTCCGGCGGAATGAACTTCAGTGCGGCCCGAATCTGCGCCGCCACTTCATCGGGACTCTCGACTTGCAGTGTGTGATGGTCGATGACGCCGATAGCGATTTTCTTGCCGGAGATTGTCTTACCGATCGCTTCGAGATCGATGCCGCCGGAGCTCGACGATTCGAACGTGATCACGTCGGCGTCGACGGTGTTATAGGTCTCCAGCGCCGGCTTATAGCTTTGCACTTGCGCGAACATGCGCTGTTGCGAGGGATTGCCCCAACAGGAATGCGCCCACACTTCGGTCTTGGCACGCAGTCCTTTGACCGTGCGATTGAAGACTTCGACCATCAGCTGCGGCGTGATCACTTTGTCCACAATCTTGCGCACCGCGATCAAATGGATCTGTGGCTCCTCGATCTGAATGACCGGGCAACCTGCATCGGCGAGCTCGTGATATTCCTCGTTGAAGGCGTCGGCGATCGCGAACATGCGCTCGGGCACGCTCTTGTAGTGGCGGTCCTGCAGCGCAAAGGCGACGATCTCCGCGGAGACGGCGCCGAATTTGACCGGCCGCGTGGTGAAGCGCTGCGCTGTCTTCCACATCGCCGTATATTGCAGGTTGCCGCGCCCAACCGGCCCGGTGATCACCGGCATCACTCGCGATTCGAGATAGTCGTGCAGGATGTGGCCGCGCGGAAACCAGATGCCGCCGCGGCCGGCCGGCGTCGCCAGCGGATGCGCGATATCGAGGCCGCTCATGTGGTTCGGTGGATAGGCGGTCCAGCTTTGCCCGCCGACGTCGTCGTCGAAGCGGCAATCGCCGTCGGTGAGAATGTCGAGGCCGGCGAGCTGCTGGTCGCGCAGATAACAGGTCAGCGCGTCTTCATATTGCTCGCGAAACCGGCGGCTCACCATCGCTTCGAGAAAATGGCGCGTGCCGAGATTCTCGGTGTACCAGCTCGGCCGCGGCAGCGAGCCGGTAATCGTCGTCGGCAGTTTGATGTCCTTGGTGGCCCGATACATGCTACGCCCTCCCCGCCTTCGGCCGCGCGACTGCACGCGACCAAACATCAATCTAGCAAGGAGCTTCGACCGCTGATAAGGGCTGATTGCATGGCCCGCCCATCATCCAATGCGATGGTGGGCAGAGGTGGGCAGCAATCCCGGCAACCGCTCAGGTGCCGGTGAAGACCGGCTTGCGTTTTTCCATGAACGCGGTGCGGCCTTCGGTGTAATCGCGGCTGGCGAAGCATTGCTCCACCAGTTCAGTCGAACGGGCGAGATTGCGTTTGGACTCATCCTTGAGAATTTCGCCGACCGTAAACTTCACCGCCTTGATCGTCAGCGGCGCATTGGCGCAAATCATGTCGGTTATGGTTTTGACGTAAGGCTTCAGTTCGGCCGCCGGCATGACGCGGTTCACCAGGCCCATCGCCAACGCCTCCTCGGCGTCGAACTGGCGCGCGGTGTAGAAAATTTCCTTGGCAAAAGCCGGCCCGACGATGTCGACCAGACGCTTGAGACCCTTATGGCCGTAACCAACGCCGAGCCTTGCGGCCGGTACGGCAAAGCGGGAATTGTCAGAGCAGAACCGCAAGTCGCAGCAGGTGGCCAGTCCGAGTCCGCCGCCCATGCAGTAGCCCTTGATCATCGCAATCGTTGGCTTGGTAAATTCGGCGATGCTCGAATAGGCCGCATCCGATTTGAGATTATAAGCGCGCTGCGCTTCGACCGTGGCGCGCTCACTGGCAAATTTGGAAATGTCGGCACCCGAGACGAAGGCTTTGCCGCCGGCGCCGGTGAGCACCACAACGCGAACCTCATCGTCGGCGGCGAAGCCGTCGAGAATGCGCTTGGTCGCTTCCC
>JBPYFG010000326.1:0-5779 GCA_051986365.1 Xanthobacteraceae bacterium | reverse complement strand
CGATCCTTGAACACCGCCGAGCCGGCGACCAAAACATTGGCGCCGGCGCGCGCCGCCTCAGGCGCGATTTCAGCAGTGATCCCGCCGTCGATCTCGATGTCGATCGGCCGCGCGCCGACGAGCGCGCGCACATTGCGAAGCTTGCCAAGCGCGTCGGGAATGAACTTTTGACCGCCGAAGCCAGGATTGACCGACATCACCAGAATGAGATCGACGAGATCGATGACGCGTTCGATTGAACTTTCCGGCGTGCCCGGATTCATGGTCACGCCGACCTTTTTGCCGAGCGCGCGGATCGCTTGAAGCGAACGATGGATATGCGGCCCGGCCTCGACGTGCACCGTAATGATGTCAGATCCGGCCTTGGCGAAGGCTTCGAGATAAGGATCGCACGGCGCGATCATCAAATGGACGTCGAGCGTCTTCTTAGTGTGCGGACGGATCGCGCGAACCATATCCGGCCCGATGGAAATGTTGGGGACGAAATGGCCGTCCATGACATCGACATGGATCCAATCGGCGCCGGCGGCGTCGACCGCGCGTACTTCCTCGCCGAGTTTTGCAAAATCGGCGGCCAGGATCGACGGCGCGATGACGAGCGGACGAGGCATGGGATTCTCCCAAGCTTATGCGTTCGCGTAACACGCCATTCCCGGCCGAGCAACGCGTCGGGCGCTGGGCAGAGCGCCATTTGCGACCCTTGCCGGCTCGACTGGGGCTGCGGCAAGGTTTTCGGAAATTAGCGGAGGTTCCGTGGCGCGCACCGATGTCATTGTCCTTGGGGCCGGGATCGTCGGCACCTCGACTGCCGTTCACCTCGCCAAGCGCGGTTTGGCGGTTGCGCTGATCGACCGCGGCGGGCCGGGGGAGGGCACCTCCTATGGCAATGCCGGTGTAATCGAGGGCAATACTGTCTTCCCCCCGGCATTTCCGTCGGATTGGGGAGAACGCTTGCGGATCGTCTTTAAGCGCTCGCCGCAGGCCAATTACTATTTCTCGTTTCTGCCGAAGATCGCGCCTTGGCTGGCGGCATTCTATGCGGCTTCGCAACCCGCTCGGCTCATTGAAACGGCTCGGCTCATGCGTCCACTCATGGCGCGTGCGGTCGCCGAGCACGAGGCGCTGAGCGTGGAGGCCGGCGCGGAGCGATACTTCCGCCGCACCGGCTGGCTCAAGCTCTATCGGAGCGAGCGTGGATTCGCGGCGCAGCGGCGCGAACTCCAACTGGCCAAAGATTTCGGCATCGCCAACGTGCCGCTCGATCTTGATGGAGCGCGTGCCCTCGAACCCTCGCTCGCGCCGGTGTTCCGCCACGCCGTGCACTGGACCGGGGCGGTCAGCGTGAGCAATCCACTGGCGGTGACGCGCGCTTATGCGGCGCGCTTCACTGCGCTTGGCGGGCTCAGCTTCGCCGGCGACGCCCGGTCACTGCGTCGAGTGGATACGCGCTGGCGAGTGGACACGGCCACCGGTTCGATCGATGCCGGCGATGTAGTGGTGGCGCTGGGCCCGTGGGCGCCGGACCTCCTCGATCCGCTTGGCGTCAGATTGCCGCTCGCGGTCAAACGCGGCTATCACCGCCACTTCCGACCCAGCGGTAATGCCGCGCTGAGCCGGCCGGTGCTCGATGCCGAAAACGGCTATTGCATTACGCCGATGGAGCAGGGCATCCGCATCACCACGGGTGCGGAATTTGCGCCTCGCGATGCGCCGTCGACGCCGGTTCAGTTCGATCGCTTGCTGCCTGCGGCGCGGAATTTGTTTGCGCTCGGCGAGCCGGTCGAGGCGCAGCCCTGGATGGGCGCGCGTCCCTGTTTTGCCGACTCGCGCCCGGTCATCGGACGCGCACCAGGACAGCGCGGCCTATGGCTCGCCTACGGCCACGGTCATTGGGGCTTGACGCTTGGTCCGGCCACCGGCCGGCTGATCGCCGAGATGATGACCGACGCGATGCCGTTCTGCGATCCCACGCCCTACAGCGCCGAGCGCTTTACTCACTGATCGTTTTGACGACGCTCGATTCCGGACGCGTATTGTTGCTCGCTGAGAATTTGTCCTGCGCCCTGACCATGTCGTCATATTTCGGCAGCGTGGTGATCGAATCCTTCGGCACCATGTGCACGATCTTGTAGCCGCCGGCCTTAAGCTGACGCAGCAGTTCCGGCAGCGCCTCCGCCGTGTTGTGCTGGAAATCGTGCATCAGCAGGATGCCCTTGCCGTTTTTGGCGAGCTTCGTCATCGCCGATTTGACGACATCGTCAGGTTTGCGCAGCTTGAAATCGAAGGTGTCGATGTCGGTCGAGAAGATGGCGATGTTGCGCGTGCCCAAATAGGTCATCAATTCAGGCGGCTGCTGTAGATCGGGAAAGCGGAAGAACGGCGCGGTCGGTCCCCCGACTGCCATGTGCACCGCGCTCGCGCCCATTTCGATCTCTTGCTTGGCGAGCTCGATGTCTTTGGCGTAGGGGTTCTTGGCCAGGTCCTTGTGCGACCAGGTGTGATTGCCGACAGTCATTCCGGCCGCGGCGACTTCCCGGGATAGATCGGGGCGCCAAGTGGCGTGTTCGCCGATCTCGAAGAAGGTTGCTTTGATGCAATTGTCTTTGAGAGCCTTCAACACCATCGGCGTGTTGTCCGGCCAAGGGCCGTCGTCGAAGGTCAGTACGACTTCTTTGTCACGCAGGAAGTCGTATTGCTTGAAGTGCTCGGTTCCGAATGCCGGGCCGCCGGTGGTGTCGATTTCGACGACGCGTGAGAGACCGATGGCGTCGGGATTATCGCAAGCAGGAATGGCTTTGGCGGCCGGGGGCGTCGGCGCAGGCACTGGCGCTGCCGGCGCCGGTGCTGCCGCTGTCGTGGTGTTCTGAGCAAGCGCTGTTGGCGCGGGCGTGGTCGGCTGGGCGGAGGGGGCCGCTTGCGCAACCTGAGCCACAGGCGACGTTGGCCGAGCCGCCGGCGCCGCAACAGGCGGGCTCGCCGGTGCCGCGTTGTTGGCTTGCCCAGGCGCGATCACGTGGACGGCAAGTGCGATGAGCGAATCGGGTCCCGCCGCACGTTGCGCGGCGATGACGCCAAACGCTGCAAGCCCCAATGTCACTAGACCTGCGAAGACAATCACCACGACGCGCATCGCGTCCTCCGCTGTGTTCTTGTCGAGCTTGCATAAAGTGAAGGCGCAATTGGGGGCTAAGTCAATGAAAACCGCACGCCAATAGTTGAAAGATCTGTTTTGTGGTTTCTACGACAAATAAGGGGGTAATCTGCTGTTTTTGGCTGGCGAGACTCTCGGTCAATGGCCGAATTTATCCTTCCAGCTTGGCAGCGGGCCCCCTGGGCGAGCTTCTGCCGCAAAAACGCCACGCGCGATTGCGCGCGTCACCACGTTGGCGGCTAAAGTTCCAAGCTGTGTCAGGGCGAATACCGGATCGGACAACGGCTGCCGTCCGGTTGCGGCCGCGAACAGAGTGTCGCCGTCAAGCGGGCTGTGCACCGGGTAGATCGCTCGCGCCATGCCGGTTTGCGCCATAACCGCGAGACGATTGGCCTGCGCCTTGGTCACAATCGCGTCGGTCGCCACCACAACCAGTGTCGTATTCGCGCCGGGCACGCCCTTGATGACCGGTTGCAGCATTTGCGGCGAAAGCTGCGCCGGCAAGCCGCGGCCGCCGAATTCGCGATCAACTTCAAATGGAGCCGCCCAGAACCACGGGCCGCCGCCAATCACCACGCTGCCGACGGCATTGACGACAGCGAGAGCGCCGATCGTTATCCCGTCTGCCGTCTGTGCGGAGGCCGAGCCGATCCCGCCTTTGTAGTTTACCGTCGTCGCGCCGGTTCCGGCGCCAAAACTGCCAAGTGCAAAATCGAGCGCGGCATTGGCCGCGGCGGCATAGCCAAATTCGCGATAGGGCGGAAATCGTCCCCAGTTCTTATTGCCGCCGCTCAACAGATCGAACAGCACGGCGCCCGGTACGATGGGAACGCGCGCCGGACCGATGGCGAAGCCACGGCCCTGTTCGCGCAACCAGGCCTGGACGCCCGACGCGGCGTCGAGCCCAAAGGCCGAACCGCCGGACATCACGATGGCGTCGATGCCCGGCACGGTCTGCGCCGGGTTGAGGAGATCGGTTTCACGCGTGCCGGGACCGCCGCCGCGCACATCGACCGAAGCGACGGCCGGTTCGTCAAAGACGATCACGGTCGTGCCGGAACCGAGCCCGGTGTCCTCAGCATGACCGACCTTAAGCCCGGCGACGTCGGTGATCAGATTGCGCACAATCCAATCCTCGCAAATTGGATGAAGCGGAGTGGATTTTAACGGCTAGGTCAATCGTTTAGATCATTTAATGTAAATCGCAATTGAGCAATTTGGGCGCCCAATTCACAACTTCGCGGGTCGGGTAAGCCGCGCTTGCGCGGTGCGAGGGCGCCGGGCATGTGTGGCCGGCAGCTTGGGAGTGCGGCTTTTGCCGAATGTAACAATCCTCGCGGCGCTGGTTGCCGGCATGCTGAGCTTTTTATCGCCCTGCGTCCTGCCGCTGGTGCCGCCGTATCTTGTGTATTTGACCGGCGCGTCGCTGGAGCGCTTCGCCGATCCCGAATCCGAGCCGCGGGTGCGGCGGGAGGCGCTCGTTGCCGCGATGTTGTTCGTGCTCGGCTTCGCCACCGTGTTCGTTGCGCTCGGCGCCAGCGCCAGTGCGATCGGGGCGCTGTTGCGCGTCTACTCCAGTCAGCTCGCGGTGGTCGCCGGCCTCGCCATCGTGGCGATGGGTTTGCACTTTCTCGGCGTGACCCCAATTGCCTGGCTGAAGCGCGAAAAGCGGATCGCGATTGCGAAGCCGGTCGGCTTGTGGGGCGCCTACCTTATGGGGCTTGCCTTCGCCTTCGGTTGGACGCCATGCATTGGGCCGATCCTCGCGGCGGTTCTTGCTCTGGCGGCGTCTGAAACGACGGTGCTCAAGGGTGTCGGTCTGCTCGCGGTCTATTCGCTCGGGCTTGGAATTCCGTTTGTCGTTGCGGCATTGGCGGCGGAGCCATTCGCCGCTTTTCTCGCCCGATTTCGCGCGCATCTCGGCCTGGTTGAAAAAGCCATGGGGGGCTTGCTGGTGATCACCGGTATTGCCTTTCTTACTGGCGCGATTAGCGAAGTGAGCTACTGGCTGTTAGACACTTTCCCGGTGCTCGGCAAAATCGGTTAGAGCATGATAAAGCGGGAACCGTTTTCCGAAAACATTCTCTGGAATTACGCGCTTGCTCGCAAAAAAGCCCGCCTTTGAGGCGGGCTTTTTCTTCTATCAAGTGAAGCAGCTACATGCTGCATCCCGAAGCGGGACACTCGACGTAGCTGATTTTACCACTCGGATCCTTCTTCCAGACATACATCACATAATCGAGCTTGGTGATGTCGCCTTTCTTGTCATAGGCCATATCGCCGAGCACGGTGGAGAAATGCATGCCCGAATGCATCTGCTCGGCGACTTTCTTCGGCTCGATCGATTTCGCCGCTTCTGCCGCCTGCTTGATGATCTGCACGCCCGCGTAGCTGTAGAGCGTATAGGCTTCCGGCTCGAACTTCTTGGCGCGGAACTCCTCCACGACCTTCTTGGCTTCCGGACGGTTGCGCGGATCCGGCCCGTAGGTCATCAGCGTGCCTTCGACGCCTGGACCGCCAACCGACGCGAACTCGTCGGACGTGATGCCGTCGCCGCCCATCAGCGGCGCCTTGACGCCCTGATCGCGCATTTGCCGCACGATCAAGCCGCCCTCGGTGTAAAGCCCG
>JBPYFG010000325.1:0-3677 GCA_051986365.1 Xanthobacteraceae bacterium | reverse complement strand
CCGCATCGCGGTGAAAGGCAAAGCGGTCACGGCGCCGGGACCCGATCGCGGCATCGTGTTTCAGCATTTTGCGCTATTTCCGTGGAAGACGGTGCGCGCCAATATTCTCTACGGCCTCGAGCGGCAGGGCATGCCGAAAGGCGAGCGCGAAAAAAGGGCGATGGACTTCATCGAACTGGTCGGTCTCGCCGGTTTCGAGGACAGTTATCCATCGCAACTGTCCGGCGGCATGAAACAGCGCACGGCGATCGCGCGCACGCTGGCTTTCGATCCCGACATTCTCCTGATGGATGAGCCGTTCGGCGCGCTCGACGCGCAGACCCGCGCGCTGATGCAATCCGAACTCCTCAACATCTGGAATCGCACGCCGAAAACCGTGATCTTCGTCACCCATGACGTGCAGGAAGCAGTATATCTGGCGCAACGCATCGCGGTGATGTCGGCACGACCTGGTCGCATCAAGGCGGTGATCGAAAACAAAGTCGATCATCGCGATCCGGGCGTCAGCCGCAGCAAGGAATTTGTGGAAAAGGTCGACGAAATTTGGAACTTAGTGCGCGAGGAAGCGATCAAGGCCGAAGCAAAAAAGCCGAGCGCCTGAGCGTCTCGAACAGGCGAACGCGCAACGGGGACGATGCATCATGCAAGCCGTTATGCGATCAGGCCTCCGCTATCTGCCGCTGGTGCTTTTGGCGCTGGTCTGGGAAGCGGTCGCGCGGCTCAACCTGGTCGATACGTCGGCGCTGCCGCCGTTAAGCAAGGTGGCGGCCGCTTGGATCGATCTGATCCGAGACGGCGAACTCATCGGCAACGGCAAGGCTTCGCTCTATCGCGGATCGGTCGGGCTTCTCCTCGCCGTTTTCGGCGGCGGCGGCCTCGGGCTCCTGATGGCGCGCTGGCGGCTATTCGACATCTTCGTCAATCCGCTGGTGGAATTGTTTTATCCGCTGCCAAAGTCGGCGCTCATTCCGGTCACCGTGCTTTGGCTCGGCTTCGGTGACGGCTCGAAGATCCTCCTCATCTTTCTGGGCTGCATGATCCCGGTCACCATCGGCGCCTATAACGGCGCGCGCGGCAGCGATCATGCACTGGTGTGGTCCGCCCGCAGCATGGGGGCGAACCGACTGCGCATGATGTGGGACGTGATCTTGCCGAGCGCGCTGCCGGAACTCCTCAACGGCATCCGCACGGCGCTCGCGCTCGCCTTCATTCTGCTGGTGAGCTCGGAGCTGATCGTGTCGCAACAGGGTTTTGGTTATTTGATCGGCTATCTGGGATCGACGGGGTCCTATGAGGGCATGTATGCCGTGGTGCTGACCGTTGCGTTCCTCGGCTTTGCCGCCGACCGGATTTATCAGCTCCTCATCCAATGGCTGCTGGCATGGCGCGAGTAGACGATACCGCTTCGCTTGCCGGCGCCGAAGCCCGGATTTCCGGGGATGCGGCGCGGCGGCTTGACGTGGTCTTTCGCAGCGGCGCCGGAATTTTCTCGATTCTCGTGCTGCTGATCGCCTGGGAGGTGTTTGCCCGCAGCGGCAAGGTCACTGCCTTCATGCTGCCGCCGTTTTCGGCGGTGGCGCAGCGGATTTACGCCGACGCCGTCACCGGCGAGCTCTGGCACAATCTCGGCGTCACCATGTTTCGTGCCCTGACCGGATTTGTCATCGCCGCTATTGGCGGCGTCGCGCTCGGCGCGCTGATGGCGCGCAACAGATTCGTGCGCTGGTTCTTCGATCCGATCATTTCGGTCGGATTTCCGATGCCGAAGATTGCGTTCCTGCCGATCATCATCCTGTGGCTCGGCCTTTACGACGTTTCGAAAATCTCCGTCGTCGTGTTCGATGCGATTTTTCCGGTGGTGACGGCGACGCTCGCCGGCCTCGCTAGCGTGGAAAGGGAGCTGATCTGGTCCGGACGAAACATGGGCGCGAGCGAACGCGAATTAATGTGGCAAGTCGCTCTCCCGGCGGCACTGCCGCAAATTCTCACCGGGCTGCAGGTCGCCCTGCCGATCGCGCTGATCGTCGCCATCATCGCCGAGATGGCGATGGGCGGCTACGGACTCGGCGGCGCCATGATGAGCGCGTCGCGTTTTGCCGATTCCCGCGGCGTTTTTGCCGGCATCGTCGAGATCGCAATCGTTGGCTATGCGCTCATCAAAGTCTTGGCGGTCATTCGCGGTCGACTCCTGGTCTGGCATCAGGAGAGCGCCGAGCAGCACTAGTCGAATTGCCGCGATCCCCGCAGGCTTGCCTCGCAACGCCGTTTCCGCCCACAATCGCGCCCGATCCGCGTTCGGCGCGCAAATAGAAATGCACCCCTGGAGGACGACCATGTGTGGGAAAATCATGTCAGTTCTCGTTGCTCTTCTCACCTTGGCCGTCGGCGGCGTTGGCGCACAGGCAGAGCCGCTGAAAATCCGGGGCGCCTGGGTGGCGCCGCTCGCCAATCTCGCTTCGGTGTGGCTGCAAAAGAAGGACCTCGCCGTCCATTTCGGCCAATCGTACGTGTTTGAGCCGGTACGCTATGCCGGCACGCCGCCGATGATCACGGCGATCGCCAATAACGAGCTTGAGATCGGCAATCTTGCTTTCTCGACCTTGCCAATTGCCATCGAGAACGCCGGCTTGGATGATATTCGCGTCATCAGCGACGACTTCCAGGATGGCGTCGAGGGCTACGTATCGAATGATTACCAGGTGCTTGCCGACGGTCCGATCAAAAAAGTCGAAGATCTCAAGGGCAAGGTGGTGGCCATCAATGCCGCCGGCGCTGGTGTCGACATTGCCATGCGCGCCATGCTGCGCAAGCACGGGCTTGAACCCAATCGCGACTACACCATCATCGAGGCGCCGTTCCCGGGCATGAAGTCGATGCTGATGGAAAAGAAGGTCGATCTCATTCCCGCCGTGCTGCCGTTCATGCTCGATCCCGAGCTAAAGAAAAACGCGCGCTCGCTGTTCGATATGAAAGCCGCGATCGGCCGATCGCAATTTGTGATGTGGTCCGCCCGCAAGCCGTTTATCGATGCTCATCGCGCGGCGATGGTCGACTTTCTCGAAGATTCGCTGCGCATCCTGCACTGGTATCTTGATCCCAAGAATCACGATGCCGCGGCCGAAATCGCTTCGCAACTTACGAAACAGCCGTCCGAGCGCTTCGGCTGGATCTTCAATAAGAACGATTATTACCGCGATCCCAATCTGTTGCCGGATCTCGATGCGTTGCAGAGAAACGTCGACATGACCCACGAGCTCGGTTTTGCGAGAGGCAGCGTCGACATCAAAACGCATTCCGACCTCAGTTTGATCCAGGAAGCTGCGAAACGCCTGAAGTAATTAGCGGCGCGGCTTCCGCTCACGAACACGGTGCTAGAGCTGCGAAAAGATCTCAGGCAGCGCGCTGTATGAGGGCGCGTCGCTTGCCGCCCTTCGCAGCAGTAAGCGCGTCAAGATAAACCTTCGGCGCGGCGATTCCCGTGGCGCTGATTAATCCACGCGCGCCGGCGAGCGCACCAGGCTTAAGCTCAAGCGCGAGCAGCCGATCGCGGTCGTGGCGGCCGGGCATGCATAGGTCGCCGGTCAACGCCGCAGAAAAACCGAACCGGCCGTAATACGACACGTCACCGACCAGTAGAATCGAACCGTGGCCGGCAAGACGCGCGCGCGCGATAGCGC
>JBPYFG010000324.1:0-4329 GCA_051986365.1 Xanthobacteraceae bacterium | reverse complement strand
AAACAAAGCGGCAGCGGCGACAGCGCCCAGATCGTCAACAGCACGACTTTGCGGCGCAGATTGTAGCCGACTTTTATTTCTTCCTTGTATTCGTGCGTGGCCTTGTTAACCACGTCGTAATCCTTCGGCTCGAAGAAGAAATGCCCAGTCTGCCGCGTGGTCATTGCGACGAGCCAGCCGGCCAGCGCCGAAATCGCCGGGTCCTTGAAGATCATCACATAGGAGAACAGAAAGCTTATCGCGCTGACCAGGTGAAGCGTCTGATTGATGCGGCTGTGGTGGTAATAGCGGTGATCGTCCCAGCGTTGGGTCCGCAGCGCTTCCAGAAAGCCTTGCATTCGTTCCGTCCTTCTCTTACGGCGCTCCTGAGAACGCCGGAGCGGCCGTCCGATCTGGCTATGGCGATTCGATGAATCCCTGATGACAGGCCTTTGATCAGCCGGCCGCGCGCACGGTTTCAGGCCGTTCAAGGCGACTTTCGGCGCCGTCCTTTCCAAACCGGATCAGATTGAAATGCCCGAACGGCGGCATGGCGCGCCGTTCAATCAGGCGCATGTCCGGACTTTGCGCCGCCCAGCGCGCATAACGGCCGAAGGAAAACTCCGTGCGCCAGCCGAGCTTGCGCGCCGCCGGTTGGAACCAATGTTCAAGCGAGCGCCGCAACCCTGCTTCGGCGCCAATGCGGCTCACCAGCACGATTTCGCCGCCCGGCTTGAGCACGCGCGCGAACTCATCGAGGGTTTCTTCCGGATTCGGCACGGTGGTGATGACATATTGCGCGACGACGACGTCGAATGAGTTATCGGGAAAAGACAGATGTGCGGCGTCCATCACCCAGAGCCCTTCGACATTCGCGAGATTGAACTCGGCGACCCGCTCCTGCGCCTTCCGCAGCATCGGTGCGGAAATATCGACGCCGCACAGCCGGCAATTGCTGGAATAAAGCGGCAGCGAGATTCCGGTGCCGACGCCGACTTCAAGAATGCGTCCGCCGATGCGCCCGGCAGCAGCCACGGCAGCCTGTCGGCCACGATCGAATACGGCGCCGAAGACCAGATCGTAAACCGGCGCCCAGCGCGCATAGGCTTTGGTAACCGTGGAGTTGTCGAGATCGGTATTAGACGGAATGTTCATGCGTCATCCTTGTCGTGCCGCGATCGGATTCGGGCACAAGCCTTTGTGGTTCGGAATGAACTCCCGCTTGCAGTGGCGCAGCGGCCGGATTTTCTCCGACCGCAGCGACCGCGACCTTGCGGGCATGGGAGACGAATTGGTGCGCGCTATTCTCCCAGGAATAGCGCAGGGCAAATTCGCGACAAGCCTCGCGCGAAATCCATAGCGCCTGCATGCAGGCGGTGCGCAGGTCGGCATGCAAAACGCCGACCGGATGGTTACCAATGACATCGCGGGGCCCGGTCACCGGAAATGCCGCAACGGGCACGCCACTGGCGAGCGCCTCGAGCTGCACGATCCCGAACGTGTCGGTCAGACTCGGAAAAACGAACACGTCGGCGGCCGCAAGATGCGCGGCGAGAATCCCGTTGTCGAGCTGGCCGAGAAACTTGGCAGCCGGAAACCGGCGCTTGAGCTCGGCTTGCTGCGGGCCGGCGCCGACGACGACTTTCGTCCCGGGCAGATCGAGCGAAAGAAATGCCGGCAGGTTCTTCTCGACCGCCACGCGGCCGACCGTCATGAAAATCGGCCGCGGGAAATCGAGATCAATGGCACGATCCGGGCGGAACAGATCGATGTCGACGCCACGCGTCCACATCCCGAGATTGGAAAAACCGCGGCCGGACAATTCGGTCATGAGCGACGGCGTCGCCACCATGGTAACCGCCGCGGCAGCGTGAAAACGCCGCAACGCGCTATAGATCCAGCTTTTGGGAATGGGCGAGCGCGCCGCGATGTATTCCGGAAAGCGCGTCGTATAGCTGGTTGTGAACGGCCGGCCAATCTTTATGCAGTAGCTGCGCACCGCATGGCCAATCGGCCCTTCGGTGGCAATATGAACTGCGTCGGCTTTGGCTTGCTCGATGCTCGCGGTGATCGCTTTGCCGCGCGGCAGCGCCAACCGCAATCCCGGATAAGTCGGCACCGGAAAGGTCCAAAAGCCGTCCGGCGACAAAAATTCAATTTCAACGCCGATTTTGGCAGCGGCGCGCGCCAGCGCACCCAGGGTGCGAACGACGCCGTTGACCTGCGGACGCCAAGCGTCCGTCGCGATCAACACTTTCATGACGCCGCTTTCGGCCGCGAGCCCGCGGCCGCCGCATTTACGAATCGCATGCGACAACAATTGCCATTTCATATCTCAATCGTGTGACGGTCGCGGAACCAGCGGCATCGCGGCGGGCCTGCGGCAGCGACTCCTTCGTAACAATCCTGTCACCAAGCGATGGGATTTTGCCGCAGCGATTCGACTTAGCGGAGTTATTGTCACCCTGGCCCCATTGCGTTTATTTGCACAAAGAATCGGCGGCGGTGCCGGCCGGGGCCGAATCAGCATTGCGATCAGCGGTGCCATTGTAGTCGTCGCCGCAGTTGTCCTCTATCATCTGCTGCGCGACATCGAGATTGGCAAAGTTATCGCCGCGCTCAAGGCACAATCGCCATGGCGCGTCTTTGTTGCCGGCGCGCTGGTCGTCGCCGGTTACAGTAATCTCGTCGGCTACGATCTGTTCGCGCTGCATACGATCGGCAAGCGCAACATTCCGCTGCGCGTCGTCGCCTTTGCGAGCTTCACAAGCTACACGATCGGCCATTCGCTTGGCGCCGCGACCTTGACCTGCGGGCTGGTGCGATTTCGCGTCTATTCATTCTGGCAAATGAACCTTACCCATATTGCGAAGATCGCGCTGTTCACCGGCATGACCTATTGGCTCGGCAATATCGTCGTGCTGGGCGGTGCGGCGGCCTATGCGCCGCAAGCTTTGACCGCAGTCGATCATCTACCCGCCTGGCTCAACCGGCTGGCCGGCTTCGCCGGCATTTTCGCCGTCATTTGCTATCTTGGCTGGCTTGCGGGCGGACGACGCCTGATCGGCCGGGACAATTGGCAGATCGCGCTGCCTGGCGTGCGCGGCACGCTCTTGCAGATCGGGATCGGCGCGCTCGACCGCGTGCTGGCTTCGCTCTCCATGTACATGCTGCTGCCGACGAGCCCTGCTGTCGACTTCGCGACCGTGCTCGTCGTCTTCGTGATGGCGACGCTGCTCGGGATCGTCAGTCACGCGCCGGGAAGTCTCGGGGTCGTCGAAGCGGCGGTCCTGATTGGACTGCCGCAATATCCGCGCGAGGAACTGCTCGCGGCGCTCCTTACCTTCCGCATGCTCGATTTCTTTCTGCCGCTGATGCTGGCGACGCTCATGTTCGGCGCGCGCGAATTGCGCTTGCTCGCCCGCCGCGCGCAGGTACGCGACAGCTGGATCGGATTGCGCACTCTGACCGGGGAATAGCCGCGGACCGACGCCGTCCTTATGGGCACGCTACAGCCGGTCAATATTATCCTTCAGCCAGTACGCGGCGATGGCGAGCTTTGGATCATTGATAGCGCCCTGCGCCAATCGATCGAACAGAGCAGCGACACCGAGCTGGAAGACTTTGATGTCCTCCTCGCCGGCGATTCCGCCGCCATTTCCCTCGCGCTGCTCCTCCCCTACCCGCGCGACATAAAGGAAGAAACGCTCGTCCGAACCGCCCGGCGATGAAAAGTATTTACCGATCGGCCTTGGATTCTCAATCCGATAGCCGGTTTCCTCGAAGACCTCGCGGATTGCCGCTTGCTCGGCAGTCTCGCCGGCATCGATCATCCCGGCAACGAGCTCGATAATCCAGCCGTCCGCGCTCGCCGGATTGTCCCGGCAATTGGCAATCAAGGTCGGCGGCCTGAATTGCTCGACCAGCACCACCGACCGGGCACCGGCATCGAACAAGAGGACCGCGACGGCGTCGCCGCGTTCGAACACCAGCCGACGCTCTGCGCCGCTCATGCTGCCGTCATAGCGCTGATGCGCAACAATCAGCTCATCGATCTTGAAGAAATCGTCGAAAAGCCGCTTCTGGCTGCGAATCTCGACGCGACGAATGGCGTTCATGGTCAGCTCCGAAACGGCTTCTGCGGGTTTATTGGTACCGGCATTGATCTTGATCAATGAAACTTGGAGATTTTGCAACGATTGCATTGTCCGCTAAATGGAGCGTGGGGCTGTCCACTACCTTCACCAAAAGAGATCGCAGATGCACAGATTGCCGATGAAACTGGCGGCGGCCGCATGGCTGATCGCGCTCTCGACCGGCGCTTTTGCCCAGGCCAAACAATCGACGACC
>JBPYFG010000323.1:0-7579 GCA_051986365.1 Xanthobacteraceae bacterium | reverse complement strand
ACCGCAAGCGCGCGCACCGCGCCGGAACGCGCGAACGGCGCGATCGAATTGAGGCTTTCGAACATCAGCTGTACGCGCCCGGCCATGAGGTCGTTGATCGCCGGCGCGCCGCCTTTATAGGGCACATGGACGATGTCGGTGCCACTCATGAACTTGAACAGTTCGCCGCCGACATGGCCGGGCGATCCGTTGCTTGACGAGGCGTTCAGCAGCTTGCCGGGATTTGCTTTGGCATAGGCGATCAGCTCCGGCACGGACTGGAACGAGGTCGTCGGCGACACCGCGAGCACAAGCTGGCCGCGCGCCACCAGCGCGATCGGCTGGAAGTCGCGTTGAATGTCATAGGGCAACGGCACCACCAGATGCCGGGTGATGGCGAGCGCGCCGATCGGACCCATGCACAACGTGTACCCATCCGGCGGCGATTTCGCCGTGAGATCGAGGCCGAGCGTGAGCGCACCACCGGGCCGATCGTCGATCACGATCTGCTGATGCAGCTCATCAGACAATGCCGACCCGAGCACTCGCGTGATCGTATCGGTCGCGCTACCCGCGGCCTGCGGCACGATCATGCGGATCGGGTGGTCGGGATATTCGGCCGCCGCCAGGTCCGCGAGCGCGAACGGACACAGAGTCAAAAAAACGAGCAGCGCCCGGCGATGCATGGGAGAAAGTTCCAGAGGCAAGGACGTCAAGAATAGCCATGACAGGCCGTGCTGTCTTGGCTAACAAGGCGGTAACGAGCATGACAATGAAGCCGCTCACTTTTGGCGCAAGCGAGCGGACTAGGAGAGGAAAGCGTTTATGAGTGCGTCCCCACCGCTCGACTTCACGTCGCTCTTTGCGCCCGGCCTGCCGTCAGCGGCGGCCAAATGGAACGGTTTTGCCAAATACAATTTCATCGGCGGTCATAACGACGCCGATCAAGTGCCGCTCGAGGCGCTGATCAAGGCGGCGAACGACGTGCTCACGCGCGAGGGCCGCACGCTTGCGACTTACGGGCTTTCCAGCGGTCCGCTCGGCTATCGTCCGTTGCGCGAATTTCTGGCCCGCAAGCTCGAACGCACCGCCGGCATTCGCTGCGATGCCGACGAAATCCTCATCACTTCCGGGTCATTGCAGGCGCTCGATCTGGTCAACGGAATCCTGCTCACGCATGGCGACACCGTCATCATTGAGCAGGCGACCTATCAAGGCGCGATCACCCGCCTGCAGCGTCTCGGCGTCGAAGCCATTGGGATTCCGCTCGACGGCGATGGCATGCGCACGGATGCGCTCGCCGCCGCGCTCGACGATCTCAAGCGCCGCAGCGTGCGGCCGAAATACATCTACACAGTGCCGACGGTGCAGAATCCGACCGGAACGATATTGAGCGAACCGCGTCGCCGCGAAATGCTCCGGCTGGCGGCACAATATGAGGTACCGATCTTCGAAGATGATTGCTATTCGGATCTGATCTGGGACGGCAAGCGGCCGGCGGCGCTCTACGCGATGAGTTGGCACGGCGGCGTCATTCATATCGGCTCGTTTTCCAAATCGGTGGCCCCGGCATTGCGCGTCGGTTACATCGTCGCGCCGTGGCCGTTACTGTCGCGGATGCTGGCGATCAAGACCGACGCCGGCTCCGGCGCGCTGGAGCAGATGGTGCTCGGCGAGTTCTGCCCTCGACATTTCGACACCCATGTGCCGGTACTGACCCGGGCGCTGCGGGCCAAGCTCGAAACCCTGATGGATGCGCTCAACGAGCAGTTCGGCACCGCCGCCGAATTCGAGGATCCGAAAGGCGGCATTTTTCTCTGGGTCAAATTGCCGGATCAGGTCGATACGCAAAAGCTGTTCGCGCCGGCACTGGCCGCCGGCGTCGCCATCAATCCGGGCGCCGAATGGTCGACCGACAAGAACCACGGCAGAAGCCGCACGCGGCTGTGTTTTGCCAATCCCTCGCATGAGACGATCCGCGCCGGCGTCGCGGCGCTCGCCGAAGTGTGTCGGCGCGAATTCGGCGTGCCGGCGCGGATTGCCAATGTGGAGCGGGCAATCAGATGACAGATGTCAGATGACGGATGCCAAATGTCAGATTCCAGACGCCAGAAGGATTGGTAGTTTCTTCTGACCTTCGCCTCTGATTCAGCGCGCCCTGATCTCGTCAAATTTCTGAGAAGCCCGTTCGAACTTGTCATTGAACAGCCACATCGCGTCGAGAATTTCGCGAAACGTCGCCGATGTTCGTGCTCGATCAACACGACCGAAGGTAAAAATGCTGTTGTTGCGCAAGTAACCCATGATCGTCGGATCGGAAATCTTGTACGCCAATAAATTCCCTGAGCGAAGCGCTGCCGTCGTCGGGCTGGGAACGATCTGGATCAGCTCGAACACCTTCATCTGATCGATCGGATCGGGCAAGGCTTTGACCAGCGCGGGTATTTGCAAGAACAGTTCGGCATGTGCGTTCATGAGACCATTCCGCACCGCGGTCCAATGATTGAACCGATGATCCGAATTGCCGGCGCGCCGCTCCTCTTCTCTGTCGCGCGCAATCAGTGCCGGATCGAAGGCGGCAATCGATTTTTTGATCGCCGTCCATTTCCTGTGGCCAATTTGATCTTCCGATATCCCAGTCTGAAGACTTCCCTTGTAGGTATTCGACCGCGCATTGCCGATGTTCTGATTGCCGTTGGTCTCGGCAAAGAACAGCCCGAGGCTGATGCGACCTGCCACTTCGGCGTTTGCCTGGTTGAGGCCCTTAGCTCTTGCAATCGCGGTTCCCAGATCGACGACATCTTTAAATGGCGTGGCGGATTTTTGCGCGTTCGCCGGCGGCGCCTGCATGATGCTGAAGAGTGCGCCATATTCGTCGAGCAACCTCTCGTTATCGGCATCGAAATAGGCCGGCGGAATCTTGAATTTATTGAGTCTTCCGATTTTCGACGGCAGCGCGTCGGTAAGATCCTTGTAGGTACTGAGCATGTCGTTGCGCGCAAGGTAGAGCGCTTGCCCCGGCAGGTCGGGCAGCCTTTGTTGTGAATCGATTTGCGCGCGCCGCTGCCGCAAGACAGATTTAAAACGGTTTAACGCCTCATTGTATGAATTCATCGCATCGGATTGTGTTTTCGTCAGCGGCAGAGCCTGACTTGCTGCGGGCGAGGTGAGGCCAAAACGCGCGATGGCTGCCGCGGTGAGCAAAACCGCGGCGACGGTCATAGCGATGCGCAATACCCGCAAAGAATATCCCTCGGCTCCAGGTTTCCACCGTGCGGTCATAGGCGATACCATCGTTGCGGCGGATTTGAAGTTTGCCATTGAGGCTGATGTTTGCCTTGCCAAAGCGGAAATGTGACGGACTCACCAGGGACATGCACCGTTTCAGCCTGCTGATTTTGAGCCTGCTCATGAGTCTGTCGCCGAGCATGAGCCGCGGCGGCAGCTATCCGGACCGGCCGATCAGGCTCGTGGTCGGTTTCGGGGTCGGCGGGCCGACCGATATTCCGGCCCGGTTCATCGCCGACAAGCTCAGCGAGGCGCTCGGCCAACGCGTCTTTGTCGAGAATAAGCCGGCCTCGGGCGGCATTGTCGCCACGCGTGACGTGATCGCCCGGCCAGCCGACGGCTACACGCTTCTGCTGTGCACGCATTTCGAGTCGATCAACCTCGCCGCCTACAAAGATCCCGGCTTCAAGCTCAGTGATTTGGCGCCCATTTCACTGATCGCCAAATATTACTATGGGCTCGCGCTGTCGAATGCGATTCCGCCGACCGATATCCGCTCGTTCGTCGCCTACGCCAAGGCTCATCCTGGCCAGGTGAATTACGGCACGGTCGGCTTCGGCTCGGCCCAGGAGATTCTGGCGCGTCAGCTGGAGAAGGTCACCGGCATCACGATGAATCAGGTGCCGTTTCGCGGCGGTGCGCAACCCGTGCAGGAAATCGTCGCCGGGCGCATTGACTTCTATACCGCGCCGCCACTGGCCCTGATCCCGCACTATCGGGAACAGCAGCTCAAAATCATTGCGGTTAGCAGTCCGCAGCGGCTGGACGTGTTGCCCGAGGTGCCGACGCTGGCGGAGGCGGGTATCAATTTCATCCGCTCCGGTTGGCTCGGCATCTGCGCGCCAGCCGGCACGCCCGCAGCGATCATAGAGCTTCTCAATCGCGACATTGCGCCGATCGTGCGCTCGCCGGAATATCGCACCTTGATCGAAACTGCGGGCTCGATCGCGGCGGCTTCGACGCCGGACGAATTGGCAACGATCATGCAACAAACGCTGGCCGAAGTGGCGCCGACCATTGCCGAATTCCACCTGCAGCGAGAATGAGCAGGCGGCGCTAAAGCGGGATGATTGTAGATCGAATCGTTATGTCGCTTTTCGCTTGTTACTTGCGCATGATCTTTTTCGGATCATGCGCTAAAACCCGCGCACCACCTCGCTCACGTGCTCCACGTCCGGCGGCGACGCGAAGCAGTGGGCGACCAGTTTGCGCCATTCCTGGAAATCGGCGGAGCCACGAAAATCGACGGTGTGATTCTCGAGCGTGTCCCAGCCGACGAACAAGCGATAGCGGCTCGGTTTTTCAATCGAGCGGCGCAGTTCCATGGTGCGGCAGCCTTTGGCGCGCTGGAAAATCGGGACCGCTTGCTTCACCCCCTTTTCAAATTCCGCTTCCGTACCTGGCTTCACATCGATCTGCGCGATTTCGGTAATCATGATCCGTCCTTGTTTGTGAATCTTGTCGGCAATTGCGCCGCGACGCTTCGTTCCTCCGGTTACACCCCCTAGGGAGCAGGCGTGGCCGGAACCGGCCATCATGACGCGGATAACACGAATGCGCGAGCCGGGGCTTCATTGCGCCGCCGGGTCACGCTAGGTTGGCATATCAGCATCAGCATCACAGACGGGTTGACCATGATTGACGTGCACTATTGGACCACGCCGAACGGCCACAAAGTGACAATTTTTCTCGAGGAAGCCGGATTGGAGTACAAAATTGTTCCGATCAATATCGGCAAAGGCGAACAGTTCAAAGCGGATTTTCTCGGCGTCTCACCGAACAATCGCATCCCCGCGATTGTCGACCAAAAGCCCGCCGACGGCGGCAAGCCGCTCTCTGTTTTCGAATCCGGCGCGATCCTCGTCTATCTCGCGGAGAAGACCGGCAAGTTCATCCCGAAAGATTTGCGCGGCCGCACCGCGGCGCTGGAATGGCTGTTCTGGCAGATGGGCGGGCTCGGCCCGATGTCGGGGCAGAACAATCATTTCGCTCACTACGCCGTCGACAAAATCCCGTATGCGATCGATCGCTATCGCAACGAGGTGAACCGGTTGTACGGCGTGATGAACAAGCGGCTTGCCGGGCACGAATATCTCGCCGGCCCATATTCGATCGCCGACATGGCCTGCTATCCGTGGATCGTGCCGTGGGAACGGCAGGGCCAGAACATCGCCGATTTCCCGCATCTCAAGCGCTGGTTCGAGGCGATCAAGGCGCGACCGGCGGTGATCAAGGCCTATGAATGGACGCCGAAGATCAATCCCGGCCAGGGCGGCATCCGCACGGCGGAAGAGCGCGCGATTCTGTTCGGCCAGACCGCACAGTCGGTCGCGGCGATGGCGGGCAAGCGTTAGGCAGCACGTTGATAAATAATCTGTAGCCCGGATCGAGCTAGGCTCGATCCGGGAGCGTCATCCTCCCGGGGCTACGTTTGCTTACTGCTGCACTGCGCCGCCGAGATAACCGGCGATCTTCCAGGCGCCGCCTTGTTTGCTGTAGCAGATTTGATCGCCGCCGAGCGGCGACACCGATTGCGCATCGACATATCCGGATTTCCCGGACGGCGTCGCCACGTGCAAGTAAAAGGGTTGGTTGGAATCGGCTGGCGGGCTGGTGTCGGGCAATACGCGCACCAGATTGGTGCCGAGCTTCTCGATAACTTGTGAGCTTGGCTGCGCCGCAGCGTGCACTTCGACGCCGTTCTGGTTCGGATAGCCCCATTCGCTGGGATCGGTCTGCGTTGCTTTGGCGAGCGCTTCCAAAGCGCTCGGATCGAGCTTGGGATCGGCCGGCGCGCATAACACGCCGGGCTGTTGCGGCGATTCCGCGGCCGAAGGTTCGGTGGCGAAGCCAGCCAATATTTGCCAGCCCGAACCGTCCGGTGCGTCGAGCTCGATGGCCTTGGCCAGATTATCGATACCGGATTTGTGCGGGTCGGCGAGGTTCTTGTCCTGGATCCAGAAAAAGTTCTGCGTCGCGACCATCTTGGCGAGCGCGGCGCGATCCTTGTGCGCGACGACCTCGCCGAGCTGATTGCGGAACGCAGCAAAGCTCGGATCGTTGAGCGCTGATGGCGGCGTCACTACCACGCTCTGGTAGGGTTTGATCGGCGCTGGCGGCGGCGGCTTATAGCCCGGCAGCTGCAATTGCCCCTGTTGCGCGGAGACGTGCTGTTGGGCGAAAGCCGCGAGTGCGGCGGCAAACGCTAAAACGGCAAGCAGCCGAGGGTGCATAAAAATCTCCTCATCATTGCCGGGCTACAGCGGCTAACCGCGAATTGCGACACCGCTGCGGCGATGGCTGACCCAGATCATTAACCAGGCCACTAATACGACTTCGGAAGACCCAATACTTTTTCAGCGATGAAACAGAGAACAAGCTGCGGCGAAACCGGTGCCAGCTTCGCAATCATCACTTCCCGCAAGTAGCGTTCGACGTGGTACTCCCTAGCATAACCATAGCCGCCATGCGTCGCGATCGCGGTTTGGCAGGCTTTGAATCCGGCTTCGGCGGCGAGATATTTCGCGGTGTTCGCCGCGGGACCGCAGGCCATGCCGTGATCGTACTGCCACGCCGCCTTTAACGTCATCAGTTCGGCGGCTTCGAGTTCCATCCAACATTCCGCTAAGGGATGCTGAATGGCTTGGTTCTGTCCGATCGGCCGGCCGAACACGATGCGGCCCTTGGCGTAGGAGCTCGCCCGTGCCAGCGCGGCGCGGCCCAGGCCGATCGCTTCAGCTGCGACCAGGATGCGTTCCGGATTAAACCCATGGAGCAGATATTCGAAGCCGCTGCCTTCTTCGCCGATGCGGTCCGCGGCAGGCACTGGCAATGCGTCGATGAACAGCTGGTTTGAATCGACCGCCTTGCGGCCCATTTTCGCGATCTCGCGCACCTCGACGTGGCGTCGGTCGAGCGCCGTGTAGAACAGGCTTAGCCCATCGGTCGGCTTGCGGCCGGCGCCGGACGGCGAGGTGCGGGCAAGCAGCAGCATCTTGTCGGCGACCTGCGCCGTCGAAATCCAGATCTTGGCGCCGGTGATTGTGTAAACATCGTCCCGCCGTTCGGCGCGCGTTTTGATTTTGGCGGTCTCGAGACCCGCATCGGGTTCGGTCACGGCGAAGCACGCCTTTTCCTTGCCGGCGGCGATCGGCGGCAGCATCCGCCGCCGCTGCTCCTCGGTGCCATAGACCACGACCGGGTTGAGCCCGAAAATGTTCATGTGAATCGCTGACGCGCCGGAAAGGCCCGCGCCCGAAGCAGCGACCGCCTGCATCATCACCGCCGCTTCGCTCACGCCGAGGCCGGAGCC
>JBPYFG010000322.1:0-5991 GCA_051986365.1 Xanthobacteraceae bacterium | reverse complement strand
GAACTCGCGGAGAGCCGCCTTGTGGCGACAAAGCTTGGTGAGACCCGCCGGCTGCTCGTCGCAAGCCCGGACTATCTGCGCTACGCCAAGCCGCTAACTACGCCGCAGGATCTCGCCGCGCACGCCTGCATTCTCTATACGGAGCGGGACGCGCAGCGGCGTTGGACATTTGATGGACCCGGAGGAGCGCGCGCTGCGATCGACGTCACCGGCAATTTCGGGTCGAACAGCTCGCAGGCCATGCGCGCGGCGATTCTTCAGGGGCTCGGCGTCGGCTTTGTGCCCGAATTGCTGGTCGGCGATGATCTCAGGCGTGGCGCGCTCGTCGAGCCGCTCCCCGCTTGGCGCGGTCTAGCGCCGCCGATCCACGCTCTCATACCTCCCCATCGCCGGGGTTCAGCGAAAGCGCGCGCGTTCGTCAAGCATTTGCAGGCCTCCATGCATTGATGGTCGGCTTAGGGTCAACAACGTCAAGGCCCCCAAAGCGCTTGGGTTGTCTGTTCCACTTTCGATGCAGCAGCTCGCTGACGAGGTGATTGAACGACGCCGTCTTACTGCAGCGCAGAATGTCTGCTTTTGGCACAAAGCGGACATCGTGCTTGCGTCGATGAATGTCCGCTTTTGGGGGTAAAGCGGATATCGCTTGAACGCGAGCACATGTCGCTTTCTGACCCTAAGCGGACATTGGTCTCTAAGAATTGTTGCTGCGCACAAGGACTTTGAAACCCATTTCGCCCATTGCAAATCCCTGATGTGATCAGCCCAATGTCGGCGTGGTCCTAAGCCTTGGGGCTGGTTCAGCCATTACACCGGCAGACCAAACGCGTGCGGCGAATAGGGGTGTTCATGCCCTACGCGGCCGATGACCATATCCTGCCGGACATGCCATGATTGCTCCGGACGGATAAATCAATGAACAAATTACCCATGACGACAGTTGGCCATTTGGCCCTGGAGAATGAGTTGACCCATCGCATTCGGGTCGAGCGCCCTCGTCTCATTCAACGGATTCAAGAAGCAATCGCTGACGATACCAACTTAGCGGAAAATTCTGATTACCAGGCTGCCAAGACCGAGCAAGAACGCAACGAGGCACGCATCGGCGAGCTTGAGGATAAGCTTGCGCGGGCCGAAATAATCAACGTCGCCAAACTTTCTGGCGACACCATCAAATTTGGAGCCACGGTCACGCTGATCGAAGAAGAGACCGGCGAAAAGAAGAGATGGCAGATCGTTGGTGAGCCCGAAGCCGATGCCCATAAAGGAAAAATCTCGGTGGTTTCACCTATCGCACGCGCGCTGATCGGCAAGAACAAGGGTGAAACGGTAGAGGTCGAGGCTCCCGGTGGCGCTAAGATTTACAAGATCCAACGAGTAGAGTGGCTTTAGGGCCGCCGCGTGTCGGCCTGCCTTGCTCGCCACCGACCGACGAGACGATCGAAAGGGTCCTTTTGCTGCATTGCACTTAGTCCGCTTTTGGCACAAAGCGGACATGCCAATTGCGCTCAGCCATGTCCGCTTTTGGGGGTAAAGCGGACATTGGACAGCCGTCGTTGAATGTCTGCTTTTGACCCAAAGCGGACAAACGGGGTGCTTAATCCTCGAATTTAGCGATAGCGCAGCGGCTGCCAGCGCTCGCCGGCGGCGCGTAAGGTTTTCGGATGACGAGACAATCCGCCTTTGCGAGCGGCACCATCATCGAACTGTCCTGGACCGGGAGGGGCGTGGCGACCTCTCCGGTAGCGCCCTGGCGGAGGCTGCCTCGCAAATAGTCCTCGCGCTCACCATTGGCGGGGAGGTCGCAGCCGAGCACCGCCGATTCGACTGGAATCGTCAGGTCTGCGCGCCCGCCCATGCGGCGGATCAGCGGGACCAGGAACAGAAACGCGCAGACGTAGGAGGAGACCGGATTGCCGGGAAGGCCGAGGATGTGCATGTCGCCGAGCCGGCCATGCATGAGCGGGCGGCCGGGCCGCATCGCGACGTTCCAAAACGACAAATCCATACCTTCGGCGGCGAAGGCTTTGTGGACGAAATCGTAGTCGCCGACCGAAGCACCGCCGGTGGTCACGAGAATATCGGCCGGAATGTCGCGTGCACGGTGGATAGCTGCGGTGATCGCCTCGATCGAATCTCCGACGAGGCCGAGATCGGTCACCGCCGCGCCTTCCTGGCGCGCAAGTGCGGCGAGCGCGAAACCGTTCGAACAGACGATCTGCCCCGGTCCCGGCTCGGTGCCGGGCGGCACCAGCTCGTCGCCGGTCGCGAAGAGTGCAATCTTCGGCCGCCTGTGCAGCGTCACCAGCGGGTGGTTCATTCCGGCGAGAAGCGCAAGATCGCGCGCCGTGAGCCGCTGACCTTTGACAAAGAGGCGCTCGCCGCTGCGAAAGTCGAGGCCCTCGGTGCGGATGTGGCGGCCTTTGCTTGCCGGTTTAAGCACCTCCACGCGGTCGGCCTCGCGGTTCGCCAATTCCTGCACGACCACCGTATCCGCACCGGCTGGTATTACGCCGCCAGTGAAAATGCGCGCCGCCTCGCCGGGGCCGATAGGAGTTGCAAACGGCCGTCCGGCTGCGACTTCACCGGTCACTTTCAGACAAACCGGGGCATCAGCGACATCCGCAGTACGCACCGCATAACCGTCCATGGCGGACACATCGGCCGGCGGTTGGGTCCGTAGGGCCGTAAGATTGCAAGCGAGCACACGCCCGTTGGCCTCGTCGAGCGGGACGTCCTCGCCCGGCAGCGGCTCGGCATGCGCCAGCACGCGATGAAGAGCATCGGCCACCGAAATCAGCGCCACGGCATCACTCCTGCGCGCGATAATGGCCCGAGCGGCCGCCGCACTGGTGTGTGCGAGGCGGTCGGTCGCGGTGGGTGCGGGGCAGGGATAGCACAGTACGAACGCCAGCTCGATGTCTGCTTTTGGCACAAAGCGGACATCACGCGGCTGAGTTCCGATGTCCGCTTTCGGGGGTAAAGCACGCGGACGTGCGCTGATGTCTGCTTTTGACGCAAAGCGGACATGCAAATGCATGTTAATTTCGGCGCTAAAGATCCGCTGGATAGATGAGGGCCACGGCCGATCCGGCCGTGCAGCTCGTTATATGCGCTGGCTCAATGTGGTTGTGACCGAGAATATGAAACACTCTCTCGCCATTTGCGATCAGGTAGTCCGATATGGTCCGGCGATGGCACCGCCACCATACCGCTTCCGCTCACTTAATCGCGTACGGGGAAGCATGACCCAATTCGCGTAGTCTGTTCAGCCCAAGACGAAAGGTCTCGCTTAAGGCGTAGTCCGCGTAGTTGTGAAAGCTCTGGTTTTGCCAAAACGCATTCACGGTTTCCGGTAGGTCGCGCTGGCGTCCGCAGAGGCCCCCGAACGCGGCGCCAGCAGGCTCGTAGCGCACGTCGCGAGCAACGCGATGCCTGCGAAGATCAGATAGAGCGCGCGGTACGCCTGAGGGTTGGAGAGGCTGGTTCCGACGACCCCACCGGCAAGCGAACCGCCGAAGATCTGGCCGATAATGAGAAAGATGCTGAGGAGTCCCACGGCTGTCGCGCGCATGTTGGCCGGGACCTCGCCGGTGATGATGTAGCGCGTGGGGGCACCCAGCAGTGCGCCAAAGCCGACTCCCGCCACTACCATCGAGAGAAGCGCAAGCGGCAGCGATGCTAGCGTCCCGCCGAGGAGAGCGAGGCCGGCAGCAGTGCATACGGCTCCGGCCATTAAGACGATCCGGCTGCCGTAGAGGTCAAGCGCCCGTCCGGCGAGCGGCATGACGGCGACGAAGACGACCGCACCGATGGCCGCAACGATTCCGGCCAGAGCGTAGGAGAGGTGCTGGGCCGCGACGAGGGCCGCCGGCACGAAGAAGAGCGCGCCTTCGAGCATGCCGATCAGCACCTCGAGCGTGTACGTTACCACCAGTTGCCTGGTACCGAACAGCGCAGGCGAGATCACAGGCTCGCGCGCCGCCCGCTCGACGGGGATCAGGGCCGCGAAAGCGATCAGCGCGACCACGACCGCAGCGAGCGTCAACGCGTTGCCGCCGAGCGTCGGCGCGGCGGCATCGAGCCGGGTTAGCCCGATCATGACGGCCAGCAGGCCGAATGCAAGTAAAGCGAGGCCTGCAACATCAAGCGGACCCCGCGTCCGCGCGGCGGCCGCCGGTACGTGCGAGCGCGATCGAACGATGACGATGAGCCCGAGGGGCACATTCGCCGCGAAGATCCAACGCCACGAGACAAAATTGGTCACGACTCCACCGAAGGTTGGACCGACGATCGCCGCCAGTCCCCACACGGCGCCGAGCAACCCGAGCGCAGACCCGCGCCGTTCCAGCGGCACGCGATCGGCAATCGCGGCGGCCGCGACCGGGAAGATACCTCCCGCGCCTACAGCCTGAATCGCTCGCGCGACCAGAAACACAGCGAACGTCGGCGCAGCAATCGCGAGAACGCTGCCCGCCACGAACGTTGCCACGCATGCGATGTAGATCGGACGACGTCCGTAGACGTCTGAGAGCTTCGTCATCACCGGGATAGAGACGACGTTGGCAAACAGGTAGAGCGTGAAGACCCAGGCGACGTCGCGCCCAGGAATCACAAAAGTGTGCGCAAGCGCCGGCAGCGCCGGCGAAAGAACGCCGAGATCGAGCGCGCCGGCAAACACGCCCAGCGCGAGGGTGACGAGCAACGGGAGGTTCGTTCGATCGATCATGGTTCGTGGCGAGAGTCAAGGAACAACGGCATCAATTAGACTGCTGCGCTTATTGACGTAAGTCCACGCGATCGCTGCTCGCGCGTGCCGACGATGTAATAGAAATAGGCATTTTCGGTGGGACGAAGCGATTGCTGCCGTGCAGTGAAGGCAAGTGCGTCGTCTGCCGGAGCGCGATCTTCGTCCTTGGTGCGACGTAACGGATAGAGCGGCCGTTCGGCACGCTTCATCGCGCGGTATCGCGCCGAAGCGAACGCACGTAATCGAACGCAGCCTTTACTGCTTCCTTGAGTTGGGCGCGCTGCACCTCCGCCGGCGTAGCGGCATCGTGCACTGCTCGCCCGTGCTTCTCGACGATCGCCGCTAAGTCATCCAAATCGTCGGGTTCGACCAGCCCCATCATGACCAGCGGAACCGTATCTGCAATGCCTTCACGAGCGGCGGCGCTGCCAGGAAGTTTCGATCCTACGAGCCAATCGGTGGCAGCCCGCAGAGCTTCTTTGGTATCGTACTCGCTGAGCGGCATGCGTTACGGTGCCTCCATGGTCCGCGTCCGCTTTCGCGCCGGCATCGCGTGCAATCACCACATGTTCAGCACCGTGCGGGCCTCGTCCGACATGCGGCTTGGGTCCCACGGCGGATCCCACCCCATATTGACTTTGGCTTCGCGCACGCCCGGTACCCCCGCGACCGCGTTTTCGACCTGCTGCGGTAATTCCGCAGCCGAGGGGCAATTCGGCGACGTCAAAGTCATCTCGATGTTCACCATGCGATCATCGTCGATGCCGACCTTATAGATCAGGCCGAGTTCGTAGATGTCAGCCGGGATCTCCGGATCGTACACGGTCTTGAGCGCGCCCACGATCTCATCCGTCAGCCGCGCCATTTCATCCGGCGGAATCGCGGACGGCCGTTCCGTTGAGTCCGCGGCCGCAGGCTTTGCTTCGGTTTTGGTTTCGTCGGTCATTGCATCATCCGAGCAGATTCTGCGCTTTGAGCAGCGCCTGCGCAAGGCGAGCACAGCCCCATTGCCCTTTATGGACCTCAGCGCCCTCATTGCGGCTCGATGCCGCTCTTAGCGGCCTGCCATCGAGACATTCCGCCCGCTGACTACATGGTGCGACTCTATCGCCCGTGCGCTGAAACCCTCATTCGATTACCTCGTCGGCACGAGTAATGAGCGACTGCGGCAGGTCGAGACCGATTGCTCGTGCAGCCTTGAGATTGATCGACAGCGTGAATTTGGCTGGTTCCTGAACCGGCAA
>JBPYFG010000321.1:0-2178 GCA_051986365.1 Xanthobacteraceae bacterium | reverse complement strand
ATGCACGTAATGACGATCCACCCACAACAGGGACTCGCCGTCGTCGCGCCGCAGAATCTCATGAGCGCTCCAAAGTTTGTCGATGATCGTTTGCGGTCGGCTCACTGACGCACCAGACGCTAAGTTGCGGCAGGATAGTATAGATACCCACCCTAACCAATGTTAGGCTCAACGGACATTAGGAGGAGGGGCGTCATGTCTGGTTGGCCGTTGCAATTGAACCGCCGCAAGTTCTTACGAAGCACCGCGCTCGGTGCCACCGCGGTCGCTGGTCTTTTGCACGCTCCGGCGATTCTGCGGGCGCAAGGCGCCGGCGTCAAGATCGGCGTCCTTCATCCAGTTTCGGGCGCACTGTCCTATTCCGGCCAGCAAGGCCGCCTGGGCGCGACGATGGCCATCGACGACGTCAATGCAAGCGGTGGGATCAAAGCGCTGGGCGGCGCCAAGTTCGATCCGATGCTCGGCGATGCACAATCGACGCCTGATGGCGGCAATGCCGAGGTCGAAAAGATGAATGCAGCGGGCGTCTGTGCGGTCGTCGGCGGCTATGCCAGCGCCATCTGTCTGTCTGCGAGCCAGACCGCGGCGCGCTACGATTTGCCTTACGTTGTCGATGTCGGTGTGGTCGATAGCATTGTCACGCGCGGGCTAAAGAATACATTCCGGTTCGGACCGGGTTTTGGCGTGATTGCCAAGACCGCGCTCGATAACCTCGTGATAATCAACGATCAGGCCGGCAAGCCGGCCAAGACCGTCGTGATCGTCCATGAGGATTCCGCGTTCGGCGCGGGACTGGCCAAGCTTCTGAACGCACAATTGCCGGACCGCGGCTTCCAGGTTCTGGAAACTATTCCCCATCCGACACCGACGCGCGAGTTCGAAAATGTCGTGCTGAAAATCAAGGCGCAAAATCCCGATCTGGTCATTCCTGCAAACTATTATAACGAGTACGTTCTGCTCGCCCGCACCATGCAACAGCAACGCCTGCGTCCAAAAGGCATTTATTCGGTGCTCGGCGGCGCCGCTTCCTCCTACAAATTCGTCAAGGAATTCCCCGAAGCGGCGCAATACATCATGGACTGCAATCATTGGTTCGATCCCAAGAACCCGAAAGCCTTGGAGCTCAAGAAAAGGGTGGAGGACAAAGGACAGTTCTACACCTACGAGGTCTATATGAACTATTCGTGCATTCTGTTGCTCGCCGACGCCATCGAGCGCGCGGCAAGCACGGATCGGGCAAAGATCACGCAAGCGCTGGCGAGCTCAACCTTCAGCGGTCATGTGATGCCTTACGGACCGACAAAATTCGTCGATGGACAAAATCAGGGAGCGGCGCCGGTCAACACTCAGGTGCTGGGCAAGGACATCCAGGTGATCCTCCCCGTGCAATTTGCGTCCGCCAAGCCGGTCTTCCCGATGCCGCCTGCTTGAAGGCATGACCAGGTCTGACCGGTAGCCGCCAAAGACCGCCATGCTATCGCCGGTCATTCTTATTCCCGCTGTTCTCAACGGCTTGATGGCCGGCGCGGTCTACGCGTTGGTCGCGCTTGGCCTCACCTTGATCTATGGCGTGCTGCACATCATCAATTTTGCGCATGGCGCATTATTGACCGCGGCGATGTTTGCCGCGTTTTTTGCTTTCACGCTCCTTGGCGTCGATCCCTATTTGGCGGCGTTTCTGCTCGCGCCGCTGTTCTTTGCCATCGGCTATGCATTGCAGCGCTTTGTCATCGGGCCGGCAGCGCATGGCGAAGATCGAAATTTCCTGCTGATTACGCTCGGTCTTGCCCTAGTGATCGAAAATGCCCTGCTCTATTTCTTTCGTGCCGACACCCGCACAATCAATCTGCCTTATGCTTTCGATGTGGTCGAAATAGGTCCTGCTTTCGTCGCCGTGCCTAGAGTCATTGCATTCGGCGCCGTCATTGCAGTTGCGGCGACGCTATGGGCGATGATGCGCTGGACTGACACTGGTAAAGCTATACGCGCGGTCGCGAAGGAGAAACTGGGTGCCGAACTTTGCGGCATCAATGTCGCGCACATCTATGCGATGACCTTTGGCCTGGGTACCGCCTGCGTAGCCATTGCTGCCTGCCTTCTCATTCCGACCTATTACGTCAATCCCACTGCTGGTGAAGCCTTCGTGCTCATCGCTTTCACGATCGTTGTGCTCGGCGG
>JBPYFG010000320.1:0-2760 GCA_051986365.1 Xanthobacteraceae bacterium | reverse complement strand
AAGTTCCAGGGAACTTCGCTATGAATTTCAATAAAGGACCCCGCACTGCTCCGGCCGTTCTGTCGGCCGCTGTCTGGGCTGTGCTCGCCGCCGAACTTCTCATTGGGGCCGCGGCGGCACAGACGATCCCGCCACAACCGCCGCCTGCTGCCGTCGCCCCTACCCCACCCCCACAGCCAGCCAATCAGTTCTCGTCCAACGAACTGATCGACGCCGGCCATCGGTTCTTCGGCGGTGTGTCCCGCGGGCTCGCCATGATCGTGGAAAAGGCGGTCAGCAAATGGGGACAGCCAAACGGCTATATTCTGGGCGAAGAAGCGAGCGGCGCCTTTGTCGGCGGTCTGCGCTATGGCGACGGCACGCTTTACACAAAGAATGCCGGCGATCTGCGCGTATTCTGGCAAGGACCGAGCATCGGCTTTGACGCCGGCGCGGACGGCGCGCGCACCATGATGCTGGTCTACAACCTGCCCCGCACCGATGCGATTTTCGAGCGGTTTGGCGGCATCGCAGGCTCCGCCTATTTCATTGGCGGCTTCGGCATGACCGCGCTGGTGGCCAACAACATCACCGTCGTGCCGATCCGTTCGGGCCTCGGGCTGCGGCTGGGGGCTAATCTCGGCTACCTCAAATTCACCGATCAACCGACGTGGAATCCGTTCTAGAGCATGATCCCGAAAAGTGGATACCGGTTTTCGGAAAAGATCATGTTCAAACAACAAGCTAAAGTGAAATGGCAATTTCAACCTAGTCCCATTTCGCTTTAGCGTAGCGATTTCACAAATCCGGCGCCGCAACGGTCGAAAAGGTGGCGCGGCGGACAAACTCGGTTTAGGTTAAAATCTGCTCCGGGTGGTGCAATTCGCGCCCGCATGGCATGTTTATGGCCATTTGCGAAGCCCAAGGGGCTTAAGGCGTAGCGCCATGATCGAGTCGGTCATGTATTTCGGGATCGGGTTCTTGGTCGCGGCCTTGCTCGGTCTGTTATTTGTTCCTCTCGTCCACAATCGGGCCGTGCGGCTGACGATGAAGCGGCTCGAAGCCTCAACGCCGCTTTCAATCGCCGAAATCCGCGCCGACAAGGATCAGCTCCGCGCCGAATTCGCCATGACGACCCGGCGCCTCGAAATGAGCGTCGACAAATTGAAGGCAAAAACAACAACGCAACTTGCCGAACTCGGCAAAAAGACCGACGCCATTAATCAGCTCAAGAAGGAACTGGGCGAAAAGACCGCGACAATCTTCGCGCTGGAGACCCGCGACAAGACACTGCGCGACCAGTTGCGCGGGACCGAGGAAGAATTTCAGATCAAATCCAGCGCGCTGCGCGAAGCCGAACGCCAGCTTGCCGATAAGGAATCCGAACTGACGAACCTGTTGGGCGACCTCGGCGAGCGATCGCTCCTTGCCGACAGCCAGCGGACCGAGATCTCCGCTTTGCATGCGCAGGTCGAGGCCCATAAAGTCAGCGTTGCCGATTACGAACGCGCGGTAGTGGACACCGAGCACCGGCTTACGCGCGAGCGCGCCGATGCCGAAGTGGCGGCGAAAGACTTGGCCGAAGCCCGCGCCAGGCTCGGCGATCTTGGTACGCGAGCCAACGAATTGGAGCGGCAATTATTCGTGCAGCAAACCGAAGCGGAGGTTCTCAACCGGCGCGTCCAGGAGCTCGAAACGCGGCTCGGCGAACAAGGACGCATGCTGGCCGAACGCGATTATCAGGTCGATCGCCTGCATAGCGAGCTTGACGCCGCACGCCGGACCGAAGCCGATCTGCGCGGCGAACTGGCGGCGACCGGCAGCCGCTCGAACACGTCGGTTGACCGCTTCCGCGCGGAAATCGCCCAGCTTGAGGCGCAGCTTGCCGCTGCGATCGACGAGCGCAACAAATCGCAGCGCGAGGTCGGCACGATGAGGCGTGACGCCGAATCGACCTGGGCTGCGGAGCGCGTGGAGAACGCGCTGTTGCGCGAGCGCATCAACGACGTCGCCGCCGAAGTGGCGCGCCTGACCGCCGCCCTTGAGGGCCCCGGCTCGCCGATCGAATCCATGCTGGTCGAGGCGGCGAACGAAACGCGCGGAGCGCCCGCGGCGATGAATGCGCACGAGCCAGGCGCGGCGCCGAACGGCGATACTGCCGGTGACAACAAAAGCACGCTGGCCGACCGCATCCGCGCCTTGCAATCGAGCGCCTCGCGGGTAACTTCGACCAACTAGCCATTTCTTGACACCCGCAAGGGCCGAACATTAAATCCGCGCACCGGGCGCTTAGCTCAGCGGGAGAGCGTTCCCTTCACACGGGAGAGGTCGTAGGTTCAATCCCTACAGCGCCCACCAGCAAAAGCACAATAATTAAAGACATTTCTGCAATGGCGCGAAAACGCCAAACGGCAGGTCACGGCAGAACACGGCATGAACATGGAACGTCAGGACGTGCAAAATCCGTGCAGGATGTTCACTCAATGTACCTAATTTTAGCGCAGCCATCGCGCGCCACTTTTGCACCATGCTGCGAGGCGACGCGGTGATGGAGGATAGTTCAATGGTAGAGTATCGGTTTTCAGGTTAAGCGTTTGATTTTGTTGAAATCGTTTTGCAATTCGTCGACGGGATCGTCCTTATAAATCCAACCCTTTCCAGCCCGTTTGTAAAACTTTTGCGCCGTCAAACACTCCGAGTTGCGCGGCCACATTATACCTTGCAAGCTCTGGATACCGTGCAAGCTCTGGCGCCACCGCGCCCCGCCGATCGCCTCCACCA
>JBPYFG010000319.1:0-2397 GCA_051986365.1 Xanthobacteraceae bacterium | reverse complement strand
TGCTCGGCCAGCAAGTGGTGGTCGAAGACGTCACGGGCGCCGGCGGCACAATCGGCGCCACGCGCGTGGCGCGCGCCGATCCCGACGGTTATACGCTGGTGATGGGCAATCTCGGCACTCACGCCGCGAGTCTCGGCATCTATGCGAACCTGCCCTATAACCCGCGCACCGATTTCGAGTCGGTCATTCTCGTCGCCTCTACGCCGATGGTGCTGGTGACGCGCAAAACGCTTGCCGTACGCAGCCTCGACGACACCATCGCCTACGCCAAGGCGAATAAGGGCAAGACCACCATGGGCAATGCCGGGATCGGTTCGATCTCGCATTTGACCGCGCTCTTGTTCAACCACCTGACCGGCGCCGATGTCGTTCACGTGCCGTATCGTGGCCTGTCGGAAGCCACGAACGATTTGCTCGGCGGCCAGATCGACCTGTTGTTCGATCAGGTCGTCACCGCGACGCCGCACATCGTCAACGGCAGCGAGAACCCGATTGTGGTGACCATCGCGCAGCGGGCGCCGTCGATTCCAAACGTGCCGTCGGCGAACGAGGCCGGGGTGCCGAAGCTGCAAACCGTCGCCTGGACGGCCTTGTTCGTGCCGAAGCGCACCTCCGCCGCTATCATTGCGAAGCTCAACGACGCCGTGCAGAAGGCGATGCAGGATCCTGTCATCGCCAAACGCCTTGGCGAGATCGGCGCCGATATTCCGCCGCCGGAGCAGCGCTCGCCGCAAGCGCTTCGTCAATTGGTCAATGCCGAAGTCGACAAGTGGGTGCCGCTGATCAAGGCGTCCGGCATCGTCGGGCAATAAATATCTGAGGCGAGAAGGTCAGCTTATTTTTTGAGCATGATCTTTTCCGACCTGCCTTCGTCCGTCCAAGCGTGACCCGAGTATACTAGCGGTTGGCATGGCTTCGCGCATCGGGATCATGCAATCGTGAAGCTCAGCGACGAAGAACAAGCGATACGCCACGGCGAATTTGGCCCGCTGCGGCAATGGGCGATCGAGCATCAGATCAAAGTCGGAACTTATCTCGGCGCTGCCGATTTCGTCCCGGTCACACAGGCCCACATCATGGCCGATACCGAGTCGCTTGGCCGCGCCGGCGTGGAATGGCTGGAACACTGGACCGCCTTGCCGGCGGAACAGCGCCAGGTGCGGGTACCGACCATCACCGATCCGCGCGGTACCGATTTTGCGCACGCGCCAAAGCTCAAGCAACAGTCCTGGATGCTCGAGCTCGAGCGCCGCGCCATCGCCGCCTTCGAGGCGCTCGGCGTGCTGATGACCGACACCTGCATCAATTATCAGACCATCATGCCGCCAGTGCGCGGCGAGCACGTTGCCTATGGCGACACCGGTGTCGTGATCTATTGCAACAGCGTGTGCGGGGCGCGATCGAATTTCGAAGGCGGACCGTCGGCCTTGAGCGCGGGTCTCACCGGGCGCGCGCCGCGCTATGGCTATCACCTCGATGCGCAACGCCGCGCGACTTTCGTGGTCGAGCTGTCGTCGACGCCGCGCGAGCTGAGCGATTGGGGTGCGCTTGGCGGCCTAGTCGGACGCTTGGCAGGCGACTACTCGCAAGTGCCGGCGCTGGTCGGGATCGACCGCGTGCCCGGCCCGGATGAACTGAAACATTTCGCCGCCGCGCTGGCGAGCTTTGGCTCGGTGGCGCTGTTTCACATCGCCGGCGTGACGCCGGAGGCGGTGCAGCTCGCCGATGTGATTCCGCAAGAGGCCGCTTTGCCGACTCATGCGATCGGCGAAGCCGATCTCCGCGCCTTTCACGCTCGCTACACCAAGGATATCGGCGCCGTCGATCTCGTGGTGTTCTCGGCGCCGCAGCTCAGCCTGCTGGAAATGCGCATGCTCGCCGGCCTGCTCGACGGGCGCAATGTCGAAATCCCGCTCTTCGCGGTCACCAGTCCGCAGGTCAAGCCGGATTGCGATCGCCTTGGGCTGACCGCGCGGATCGAAGCCGCGGGCGCCACGGTGCTTTCGGGCATGTGTTTTTATCAAAGTTATGCGCGCGAAATGGCGGAAGCCAATGGCTGGTATCGGCTGGCGACGAATTCGGCCAAGCTTGTGAACATCATCGGCGGCTACGGCTACCGTCCGGCGCTGCTGTCGATGGCGCAATGCGTCGAAGCGGCTTGCGCCGGTGGCAAGCTGGTCGCGAGGACGCAGTCATGAGCGGTGAAGTCTTTTACGCCACCGCGGGAATGGGCCGCAAAGTGCAGGCCAGGGCGTTGGTTGCGAGCGACGGTTTCTCGGCGCGTTACGACCTCGATCGCATCCGCGGCGTGTTCTCGCGGCCGGAGCATAAGCTCGCCGGGCAAAGCTATCAGGGCCGCGTGCTGGTGCTGGACGCGGCCAAGGGCGGCGTCGCCAC